>JBDNIM010000443.1:0-1873 GCA_041688295.1 Bacteroidia bacterium | reverse complement strand
CTGGTTGCCTAAAATCTGACACCATAAGTTTAACAACATTGGCCCTGCCTATCAAAGAAACCGTTTCAAACGATGCAAACCCCTGCCGCGATTCTATTAAATGGACCGCAACCACTAACAACGGAGCTGGACACAATTACAGATGGCAGTTTGAAGGCGGCATTCCCAACGACATCAATGGAAACATGCTAAGCAACCCCGACTCTGTTGCCTACCCATTGACAGGAAATTTTTCTACAATCCTAACCCTAACAAACGGCAACAATTGCATGATAAAAGACACTTTTAACCACACGGTTTCTTGTATTTCTTTAAGCATTTATCCCCTAATTTTCACCTGCCAAAACAATGCCCTAGAACTTGATTTTTTAGATGACTTAAGCGCTCAGTTTCATTCCCTGCGTTTCGAAGGCTATGCAGATGGCAAATGGAAAACAATTTCCATCATAAAACTAAGCGCCAAAAAACAATACAGCTTAGAAAAACCTAATTTATACACAGAATTTAGAGTGCTTGGCCTATCAGATGCGAAAGAAACCCTTTTGTCTAACTGCAACGCAACGCAGGCTCCCCAAAAAATTATTGTTAGCCCAAATCCTTTTAACCAAGAAATTACAATCTCTACCCAGGTTTTGGGTTTAATAAACAAACCAATTAGCTATGAAATATTTGATAGCAAAGGCCAACGCATTGCCCAGTCGCTCAATATTTTGTTTCAAAAACAGATACACATCAACACCGAAAGTTTTTCAAGCGGGCTCTATCTATTAAAAATTACACTGAACCAAGAAACCATCAACTTTAAAATTGTTAAATAAAGAACAACAACTTGCCCTAAAAAACCAATTGATAATGGTTTCCAAAAACATGCTTTTAGAAAGAATGGATGCCCACCAAAACCTGCTAAAAAGTTTGCGCGATTCTGCAAAAACAGACACCAAAAGCACCGCAGGCGACAAGCACGAAACTTTTAAAGCACAAATGCACTTAGAACAAGAAAAGCTAGAACACCAAGGCTCCGAAATGCTAAAACAGCTATCTGTTGTACAACAAATTAACTGCATTATTAACCAAAAAATTACGCAAGGCAGCGTTATTTTCACCAACCAAGGCAATTTTTTTATTGGTTTGCCTTTGGGCGCAATTACAATAGGCGCGCAAACATTTTTCTCTTTGTCGGCAAAAGCGCCAATCATTACCCACTCTATTAAAAACTTTTCTGAAACAATCGAATTTAATGGCAAAAACTATGAGATAGCATCTCATTTTTAAAAGAAAATAAATTTTCTTCCACAAAAAAAAAGAGTGTTGATTTTATACCAATTCTAATTTTAAAATAGTCCAAACTATTTTAGAATTTTATCCCGAAATTTCGGGAGTAAATGCCGATATAGCTAGAAAATAGGACAATCAAGCGCAGCGGTGATTGGACTATATTGAAAGCATATTCGGTATTACTCAACACTCTTTTTTTAAAGTTGATTTTTGGGGGCTTAATTTATCCTATACTTGAGACCCAATGTTGTATAAGGAAATCTAGTATCTTCAGTAGAATAAAAAGTAAGCAAATCTATGCTAGCATCAAATCCAAATCGACCTAATCTGTTTTTCTTTTCTATTACTGGAATAAGAGAAAAACCGACACCATTTGCTAATGTAACACCTCCTTTAACAAAACTTAAATCAGGATACATTCTACTTACTAAGTTGGCATTAGCAAATGTAAATGCGGAATACGCATAAAAGAAATATGATTTTTTAATTTTAAAATACCTTCTTCCCATAAAACTTACAGAGGATTTTACATGGTCTGTTTGATATTTAGAGTAAGAATAATTAACCGTTAGGCAGCTTGATAATGAGTATTTGTTTT
>JBDNIM010000442.1:0-9177 GCA_041688295.1 Bacteroidia bacterium | reverse complement strand
TTCCAATTCATTTTTTAAAGTCATTTCTTTTAATTGGTAGTCTTTTTCGGCAATATTTTCATTGAGTTTTGAGGCAACGACTCTTGCTTTTTGACCCCCATTGAACAAAGGAAAAGAAACGCCCATTTGCACCGAATTAAACCGGGGCATTTTGTTATAATTTATGTTATCTGCGCCTGTTCCTATCATTGAGCCTGAATTGACACCCAAATTAAGAGTTGGTAGAAGCTTAGCTTTCTCAAGTGCCGTATTGGCTTTAATGATGTTTTGTTGTTGAAAAAGTTGCAATAATAGTGGGTTGTTTAAAACCAAGCTACTGTCAGTAAGATTGGGTTCTATGGTGGTTAACTCAGTGTTGTCAACGCTATATTTTGTTTCTGTGTTTAGCAAAAGTTGAAAATATAATTGCGCACTTAAAATAGATTGATCCAAATCATTGAGCTGCATTTGCAAATTGTTTTTCTGCGTTTCGGCTGTCACTTGTTGAAGAATATTGCTCTCTCCTTTTTGCAAACGCATTGTTGCTTTTCTTAAAAATTCAGTGTAAATGGTGTCAAGTTTTTGCAATAAAATTTGTTTTGCGTTGAGGTTAACCAATTCGAAATAGGTGCTTGTTATTTGTTTTTTAAGTTCTGTTTCTCGCAATAAAACATTGGTTTTTGATAAAATATAATCCTCTGTAAATAGTGTTTTATTGGCTTTATATATTTGTGGCAACAAAAAAGATTGAGAAACAAAAAACTGGTTATCTATGTAGATACTATTAATTTGTCCATAATTTCCACCTATATTTATGTTTGGCATTTGCCTCGCAGATTTTATTAATTGCTGTTTATAGGCTGCTTTCAACTTTTCATTTTTTATGGAAGCATTGTTTTTTAAAGCCGTTTCAATGGCCAAGTTCAATGAAATTTCTGTTTGTGCAAAAGTTTGCTTGCCAAATGAAAGAAGGAAAATAGCAATGAGGGCAATTGTATGTTTCATATTATTGGGTTTAGATTTTTTTTCAAATATTAAGTATAAAATAGGCAGTACAAATAAGGTTAAAAAAGTTGCTATCAACAATCCGCCTATCACAACCGTTGCCAATGGTCTTTGAACCTCGGCTCCAGCGCCATTGCTCAATGCCATGGGCAAAAAACCAAGAGATGCCACAAATGCTGTCATTAGAACGGGTCTCAAACGAAGTTTTGTGCCTTGAATTACCACTTGTTTCAAGTCTAATAATCCTTCTTTTTTCAACCGATTGAACTCTGCAATAAGCACAATGCCATTCAGCACTGCTACGCCAAACAATGCAATGAAACCAACACCAGCACTAATGCTGAAAGGCATGCCTCTAAGCGCTAAAAAGAGAATGCCGCCAATTGCAGAAAGGGGAATTGCTGTATATATTAACAACCCATGTTTTATGGAGTTGAAGGCAAAATATAGGAATACAAAAATGAGCAAAAGAGAAATAGGAACAGCTATCATTAATCTATTTTTTGCTTTGTTTAAATTTTCAAATGCACCACCATAAGTTACAAAATAGCCGGTTGGGAATTTCACATCTGTTTCCACCTTTTTTTGCAGTTCGTGAACGATGCTTTGCACATCCCTCCCTTTTATATTAAAGCCAACAACAATTCTTCGTTTGGCATCTTCTCTTTGTATTTGATTAACCCCATTTTTTATGACCACATTTGCCAATTGAGACAAAGGTATTTGCAAGCCTTGTGGCGTAGGAATTAATAAATTTTGAACATCTTCTAAATTTTTCCGTTTATCTGTTTGCAACCTTATAACCAAATCAAAGCGTTTTTCGCCTTCAAAAACCATGCCCGCTGTCTGTCCTGCAAAGGCGGTATTAATTACTTTGTTTACATCAGCAATGTTCAAATTGTATTGGGCAATTACAGCTCTGTTGTATTCAATAATTACCTGTGGCATACCTGCAATAGGTTCTACATATAGGTTTTGAGCACCCGAAACCGTGTTAACGATTTGCCCCAATTTATGCGCATATAAAGCCAAAGTATCAAGGTTCTCTCCAAATATTTTACAAACAACATCTTGCCTTGCACCTGTCATTAATTCATTGAAACGCATTTGAACAGGATATTGAAATCCAGCGGTAATGCCAGGCACTTCGCTAATGGCATCTCCCATTTTCTTGGCCAACTCATCAAAAGTTTTGGCTGATGTCCAATCTTTTTTATCTTTTAATATCACCATCATATCTGCGGCTTCCATCGGCATTGGATCTGTTGGCACTTCGCCACTTCCTATTTTTGTAACAACTTTTTCTACCTCGGGAAATCTGCTTTTTAAAATATGAACTGCTTTTTGTGTGCTTTCAATGCTTGTGTTTATGTTGCTACCTGTCAATACGCGTGTGTCTATTGCAAAATCGCCTTCCTCTAAAGCAGGAATAAATTCGCCACCTAATCTACTCAAAACAATAAGCGATACAACAAATAATAAAACAGTAGTTGTAAGAATCGTTTTTGGAATTTGAATCAGTTTCACTAACATTTTTTCATAACCTAAGCTTACTTTATTCATCACTTTATCCGATATGTTTTCTTTGCTTTTTGTTTTTTTGCTTAAAAACAAAGCACTCATCATAGGTATATATGTTAAAGAAAGAATAAATGCGCCCAATAGGGCAAAGGCAACCGTTTGCGCCATTGGTTTAAACATTTTCCCTTCAATGCCATTCAAAGAAAAAATGGGTAAATAAACTATTAAAATGATTATTTGACCAAACACCGCACTGTTCATCATTTTCGAAGATGATTCATTCACCTCAATGTCCATTTGTGTTTGGGTCAATTGGCCGCTTTGCGATAGTTTTTTATTAAAAACCAAGTTGTGCATGATGGCTTCTACAATAATAACTGCCCCATCCACAATAAGCCCAAAATCTAAGGCCCCTAAACTCATTAAATTTCCACTTACCCCAAACATATTCATCATGCTAATAGCAAATAGCATAGCCAATGGAATAACCGAAGCAACCAAAAGGCCGGCTCTGAGATTACCTAAAAAAATGACCAATACAAATATGACAATTAAAGCGCCTTCTAACAGGTTTTTGCTCACCGTGCCAATTGCATGGTTTACCATTTTAGTTCGGTCCAAAAAAGGCTCAATAATTACCCCTTCTGGCAATGTTTTTTGAATTTGAAGAATGCGCTGCTTTACATTTTTAACAACCTCGCTGCTATTTGCTCCCTTTAGCATCATAACAACCGCCCCAGAAACTTCTCCTTCATCATTGTAACACATTGCGCCATATCGGGTGGCAAATCCTAGCTTTACATCCGCAACATCTCTAATAAACAAAGGTGTTTGACCATTTTTGGTTTCAATGCTTATATTTTCAATGTCTTTAATACTGCCAACCAAGCCTTCGCTGCGGATAAACAAAACAGTGGGCCCTTTTTCAATGTAAGCACCTCCTGTGTTTTCATTGTTTTTTTCTATTGCAGAAAAAACATCGTTGATTGTGATGCCAAATGATTGCAGCTTGTTTGGATTAATGGCAATTTCATATTGCTTTAATTTTCCACCAAAACTGCTCACCTCTGCTATACCCTTAACCCCCAAAAGCTGCCTTCGAACAATCCAATCTTGAATGGTTCGAAGGTCGGTTTCGTTGTATTTTTTTTCGTAGCCTTTCTTTGCTCTAACAACATATTGGTATATTTCGCCTAAACCCGTTGAAACAGGCCCCAGTTCAGGTATGCCTATCCCTTTTGGAATTTCATTTTGCACTTTTTGCAAACGCTCATTCACCTGCTGCCTGGCCCAATAAATATCGGTTTCATCTGTAAAAACGATGGTAACTAAGCTAAGCCCAAATCTCGAAAAACTGCGAATTTCTTTTAGCCCCGAAATATTGTTGTTTGCTTGTTCTATTGGAAAAGTTACGAGTCTTTCTATGTCTGTAGCACCAAAAGAAGGCGCTATTGTAATTACCTGAACTTGATTGTCTGTAATGTCTGGCACTGCATCAATAGGCAGTTTGGTGGTGTTGTATATACCAAAAAGAACCAAGGCAAACACAAACAAACCAATGATCAGTTTATTCCCTACTGAAAACGCAATAATTTTTTGTAACATAATTAGTTTTTATTGTAAAAGTTTAAATATCGTCATTTTGAAATCTAACGCTATTCTGGACTATTCTTTTTAACTCAACAATCAATTTTATTTATCAAAGAATCTGCCATTTTGGAGGCGCCTTTTGGCATTTTCTGAGCCCCTTTGTTATGGTGAATGACAATCAAGTTTTTGTTGTTATTCAAACACTGAGATTTAGTATTAAAATAATCGTTAAGATTGAAACCCGCCTTTGATGAACCCGCATTGTGGCAACCCGAAGAAGCGCAATTCTTGTCCAATATTGTTTTTATGTTACTGTTGTATGTTTGTGTGGTAGCCGAGCAATTTGCGTTGTTCGCATAGTTGGTCACGGTTTTTTCTTTTTTGCACGCATGCATTGTTATCGTAATTGCCGCAACAGCAATTATTAAATATATTTTATTTTTCATTATTTATTTTTTAAAATTGTTAATACCAACCATTTTTTTTAATAAAAAATAGCCAAAAAAAGTGGGAAACGGTAATAAAAGGAAATTTAGGAGATTAACAGTTTTTTGGTGGATTCCAAATGTTGGATAAATAAGAAGAAACTAAAAATTTTGAATTGTAAACGATGGTTTCATTATTGTTTTTAAAAAGGCGCTTGTTTTTTAAATTAAGTGTTTCCGTTTGAAAAAAAGCCACAATGGGAGAGTTTGAGGTGTTTAGCGTTTTAAAAGGGAGTTTCATATCCTTTTCATAATCCGCATCTTTTACATTTTCTTGGGCATAATGCATGTTTAAAAACTGCAATATTGTAAGTGTTTTATCTGCTTGTTTGTGTTCCATAAAATGCTCTACCAACAAGTTGAGTTTAAGCAATTGGCTTAATTCAGTTGTAGAAATCAAGTAAATTGATAAAAGTAATATGGATAAAAACTTTTTCACCGATGCAAAGATAATGGTGTTTTATTGTAAATCGATGGTTTTTGTTTTGGAAAAAGGGATTTGTAGCGGAGTCAACAAACCTTTTTTGTGGATGGATTGGAGTGAAAAATATTTGCCTTTGAAAGCTTACTTTAAATTAAAATGTCGAAGCTCATTCATAAATCCATCTAATTTTGTGTCGTTGTCATACTTTGCTAAAATCAATTTATTATCGTTTGTTATGAAACATTTTCCATTTAACAACCTAAAGTTTAACCCTATGAACTCTTCAATATTTTCTTTGGTATTATACTGCTTTCACTAAAAAATACATCCATTTCCTTTTCCCATTCTTCTTGAGATAGATTATCCCAACCTGCATAAGCAAATTGATTTTCTCGCATCTTTACAAGGTTTGCATTTCTGTTGTGCATAAAGTTTCCAAGATTATAAGGCGGGTCAGTTAATATCAAATCAACTTTAGAGGATTTAACAAATTTCAGATATTTTATACAATTGCCCTTTCCTAATAATGTATTATCTCCTATTTATTCAAACTCAAGTTCTTTGGATTTAGAAACTATTTTGTATTCATCTTTCAATTTATTTTCATCAGAATAAGCAAAAAAATCCAATTGTGGCTCTTCAACTAAATATATTTTTTCTGTGTCTAATGACTCTTTATACATTTGCATTCGCTTTTTAAATTGTTTTTTTGCAGTTACGGTTTTATTTTATACAACATATTGCAAAGCTATTTAACTACCCGCAAATAAAATCATTAATCCTTTCATTTCCAAAATAAGGTTTTCTTCTCAGTTTTAGTTCCAATTGTTCATTAAGGCAATTAGATTTTAAGTTGCGATATTGCACATTTTCAGTATTATTAATTCCTATGTAACCGCAAAAAATCCTGAAAAAAATCTATGAAAAAAGAATTACTTTTGCTTCAATAAATTTATGTTTAAACAATTTTCATCTGGTGTAACCCATTTTTTGGGCGCCACTTTATTTTTAAAGGAAAACAAAATGCTTTATTTTTATGTATGGCCAATTGTTGTGGCTTTTGTCTATTATTTTATTTTAATTGGCTTAATTTTTAATTTCTCTGGCGTGCTCACAGAATCACTTTTTGGTAAATACTTGCCAACAAAAGAGGCTGTCAACACTTCAGAAATTGCGTGGTTCAAATGGCTGTCATTTTTTTCAATAAAAGGCTTTCTTTCAATACTTTCTGGCGTTATCATCTTTTTTATTAGCAGCAAATTGGGTAAATATATTGTTTTAATATTATTAGCGCCTGTTTTTTCATTGCTTAGCGAAAAGGTAGAGGAAATAAAAACAGGCAAAAATTTTCCTTTCGAATTCATTCAATTTTTGAAAGATATTATCAGAGGGATATTTATTGCTATCAGAAATCTAATTTTAGAACTTAGTTTAGTAGGCTTGTTTTTGGTTATTGGTTTGTTTAGTGGTCCATTGGCCATTTTTGTAGTGCCAATTTTATGGATAATTGGCGCTTATTTTTTTGGTTTCAGTATGCTAGATTATTATTGTGAAAGACGAAAAATGTCTATCAATGAAAGTATAAAATTTATAAGAAAATATAGATATTACACACTTGGCAATGGCCTTTGTTATAGCATTTTGGATTCGCTGCCATTTATAGGAATTGTTCTTGCACCAATCAATGGTGTTGTGGGTGCCACACTTGGAATTTTAGATTTAGAGCAAAAGAAAAGTTGATTCTTTTAATGAAATAAAAAATACAATAGAACAATATTGTGTTTATTTGTCAATACAACATTTTTTTGATAAAAACAAGATTTATTTTCCCTGTTAATTTGTGCAAAATGGTCAAAAAAGACTTTATTGTAAATATTAGTTAAAACAAATTAAGAGTAAAACACATAAGGGTTTAAAAAAAATAAATAAAAGAATATATAAAAGATTCAAAAAAAAATGTATTATCTTTGTATTCCACAAACTTACATAAACAATGATTAATCAAAAAAAGAAAGTATTATTCGTGTCATCAGAAATGACACCTTTTATTAATGAGTCGCCTGTATCTGCCCTTGCCAGATTTTTACCTCAGGCCATTCAAGAAAAAAACTACGATGTAAGAGTTTTAATTCCTAGATTTGGCGTAATCAATGAAAGAAGAAATAAATTGCACGAAGTTGTAAGACTCTCTGGTATCAATATTTCTATTGATGAAAAAGACAATCCATTAACCATTAAAGTGGCTTCCATTACAGAAGCAAAAATGCAGGTTTATTTTTTAGACAACGAAGATTTTTATCAGCGTAAGTTTATTTTTAACAACGACAAAAATGTTGCATTTGATGACAATGACGAGCGTGTTATTTTCTTTTGCAAAGGTGTGTTAGAAACAGTTAAAAAATTAGGTTGGTCGCCAGATATTATTCACTGCCAAGGATGGATGACAAGTTTAATTCCTGTTTATATCAGAACATTATATAAAGACGAGCCAGTTTTTAGAAATTCTAAAATCGTTTATTCTGTTTTTGAAAACGAAACCGATACAACACTGGGTGCCGATTTTGTTAGAAAAGCAACTTTAAATGCAATTGATGACAAACATTTTGAAACTTTTGCCAATGGAAGTCCAAAAAGCATGCAATTGGGTGCTATCCAAAATTCTGATGCAGTGGTTGATTGCACATCGCAAATGAACGCAGAATGTATTGAATTTGCTAAAGACAAACCTCAAATGGTGCACGAAGAAGGCAACTTAGGCGAAAAATATGATGCATTTTACGATAAAGTAATGACTTCTGCAAAATAAGCGTTTATTTTGCAGCCGTGAATTTAAAGAATTTAACCTATTTGGTTTTTGTAGTTTTGCTTTTGAGCAATTGCAAAAAAAAGGATGCAAATATCTATTTTGATAGTGAAGGCACACTTGGCTACGATGGACTGATATACACAGATTCCCTTACTCTTTTAACAAAAACCGTTAGAGAAGACTCCTTATTTACGGATAGTTTGTCGCATAATTTGATTGGTTTGGTAAACGATCCCGATTTTGGCATATATAAATCAAACACTTTTTTCGAGTTGAATTTGCCTCAGTTTGGCAAAGTAATAAACAACAGAGTTTTAGACTCTGTTGTTTTATTTTTAAATTACACCTCTAACATTGCATATTATGGGGATTTGACACAAAATGTAAATCTATCCATTTATGAGCTTAACCAAAGCATGCTTCAAAATATAAACTACAGCAACCAAAGTTACACATATAACTCAACGCCAATAGGTTCATTTAATGGAAAATTTAAACTTTCCGATAGCATAAAATTAAAACAAGGCAGCGGAAATGTTAAAATTCCAGCCACATTCAAGTTAAAATTAAGCAGTCAGTTTGCCAATAAATTATTTAACGCATCAGCAACAGATTTAACATCCCAAGATAATTTTAAACAGTATATAAAAGGCTTGGCAATTGTGGCAAACGGAAACAACGGCAACATTGTTGCGGTGAATTTAGAAAGTAATTTTTCTCGCTTAAGGTTGTATTATGACGATTCTCTATACAGCGATTTTAATGTAGGCGGTGGTAGCAAACGATTTTCTCAATATGAAATTTTGAACCAAAGCAATGCAATTGTTCAACAAAAACTCGCCCCAACAAAACAAGATTTTAATGCCACTTATATTCAGGCTATGTCGGGTGCTAAAACGCAAATCCTTATGCCTTTTTTATTTAGTATGATAAAAAATCCATCAAAAAGAATATCGATAGCCAAAGTAGAATTAATTATCAGGCCTCAATCTGCTTCCTTTAACTCTATTTTTTCATTGCCAAAAAGATTATTGTGTTTGCAACCAAACAAAACAACAAACTTAAACACTGCAATTTTAGATTTATTTGCAGGCAACAATTTGTATGGAGGTGGCTATGATAAAGAAAAAAATTATTATAAATTTAACATAACAAGACATATTCAAAGTCTTTTTACGGATTTTCAAACAAAAGGCGAAAACAACAACCGTGGTTTGTTTGTTATTATTCCAACAGAAAACCCAATTGCTCCTTCTAGGATGATTATTGACACGCAAAAAAAATTGGTCAACCAAGGCATAGAAATAAAAATATATTACGCTGAACTATAATAGACTTTATTTGTTTTAATTATTAAACAACATGGA
>JBDNIM010000441.1:0-2608 GCA_041688295.1 Bacteroidia bacterium | reverse complement strand
ATAAAACAAGACCATAGGCTAAATCGCAACTTTTACAAGGGGGTAGTGGGCGATAATATCAATATTATGCTTGCAGCAGCAGGTTTTAACTTCAAAAGGATGATGAATAAATATAAATCATCTTTTTGGCACTTCTTTCAGACCCTTATTTTTAAAATTATTGAAGTCATGAATTTTAATTTAAAAATAAAAATGGCTTTTTAAGGCTCGACTATTTAAGCCTGCTGAATTAACAAATTGATTGCCTGAAAAGGTATTGAAATAAGCAAAATCGTAAAAAAGACTAATCGGAATTTTATTTAAAGGTTTGATTTCCGTGCTTGTGGTTATTATTCCTTTGTTCACCTCTAAATTATTGGCTCTAATACCCCTCACGGTTGTTAAATTATCTGTTATTTGATTTGCAAATAAATTGTTGTCGCCATATTGTTCCGAACGCCCAATCATAGCATTTTCATATTGATAGTCTTGCGCTTGGTTATTGTTTGAGATAAAAAATACTTTGTTAATATTGTTGCCATTTATATTTTTAAAATATCCCAAAAATACCTTTTGTTTTATATATTGATTTTTTGAACTTAAAAATAATTTCCCCTCTATTTTTACCCCAGTTTTGTTGTAAGTTGAGTCTGAGTTAAAATACCCATTTGACTTCCCAAATTCATAAAATGTGCTGACACTTATTGGTAAAACACTATTTTTAATTAAATAATTGTGGTTGATGTTGTAATAGTCATAGAAAAATGATTGTCTTATTAAATTATTAGGCTGCTGAGAGGTTTTATCAGTTAGGCTGGTTTTGTTGTAACTTAATTTTAAACTGCTTTCATATCTATCATTATTCTTGTGTGCAAAATTGAATCTTATAAATGGATTTAACTTTATATAATTGTCGTAAATTTCTACTATATTCTGTCCAAACTTTTGCCCTATTAAACTAAATTGAATGAATTTGAAATGCTTGGAATTTCTGCTTAATAAATAATTTATTTGTCCAAATCCAACGACTTTGTTCTTATCAAAACTGTAGGCAGGCATTAAATAATATTCAAGTTTTTTTCTAAAAATAGTTCTGTTGTATAAAATAGCTCCCAAATATAATTTATCATAAAGATTGTAACCAACAATTGGGCTTAAATTGATATTTAATTTAGACTCATTGGTTGGCATTTTGAATGGAATTCCAAAGTTTATAAATTTTTTAGATTTCAAATTGTTGTTAAAGTTTTTTTCCAATAAAAATCCATTAAAATTATTAGGTTTTTCTTTAGCTTTATTATAAAAAGAGTCAAAAGCAGGAAGTGATTTTGCAATTGACTCGTTGTTTTTGTAACGAATGTCTGTATCAAAATTTTCATTGAATAAGTCATCAAAGAACCAAGTTAGATTTTGACCGCATGATTTTTCAAAACTTTGTTTCATGTCTTGCGGCAAAGGGTGTTTGTATTTCCATGTTTCATAATATTCTTTAACGCATTTTAAAAAAATATCTTCACCTAAATAATCATTCAAATAAGCAAAAAGCAACGGGCCTTTTCCATAAACTATAATACCATAGTTTTCGTTTGTAAAGCTTTCTGATGGTAAGTTAAGTTTTTGCGATTCTCCTTTTGCAGCTTGATTATAAACGCTAAACATGTTTTGGTGTTTCCCAAACCATTTAGGTTGCGATAAAAATGTTTTATCTGTTTTATAATTATTTGTAAATATTTCTTGAAAATATGTATTGATACTTTCATCCATCCACGGATATTCTCTTTCGTTGCTGCCCAAAATACCATAAAACCAGTTGTGCCCAACTTCATGAATAATAGTTGATTCTTCATCCGAATCACAAATTGTAATTATTGGATATTCCATGCCTGCCCCTGCAGTTAATGCGCCAATTACGACAGTGCATTGTTTGTATGGGTAATTGCCAATGGCCCTTGAATAGTCCTTTACCCCTTTATTTAATGCTAAAATAGGGTGGGTATAGTTAGGATTTTTAGCTATTAATTTATCGTAATCTTTGTCTGCAAATAGCCAAGTTGTTATGGTGTCATTATTTTGAAGAACCGCAACGCTATTGTCCACAAAAAAGCTTGTATCGGCAAACCATGCAAAATCATGAATGTTATTTTCTTTAAATGTAAGGGTGTGTCTTTCTTTGTCATCCCTAGTTGCTTTTTTCCCTTTTATCGATTTTAGGAAATTTAACTCATCAATGTTTTGAAGATTCCCTGTTGCAGCAATAAGATAATTTTTAGGTGTGTTAATAGACACTTCAAAGTTTCCAAATTCTGAGTAAAACTCTCCTTGATTCAAATATGGCATTGGGTTCCATCCATTAATGTCATAAACTGCTGGCTTTGGATACCATTGTGTAATTGAAAAAAACGAGTTCTCTCTACCCATTCTTGAATAAATTTGTGGAATTTTTACAAAAAAAGGCGTATATATATCTACTTTTTCGCCAGGCAAAATCGGGTCTAATAATTTTATTTTTAAAATATCAATTTGTTTTTCATCCGTTTGATATTCAATAGTTCTCCCATTTATTTTAAATGCAAAACTATCCATGTAGCCTCTGTCTTTTTGCGAACTATAATAAAACTTTCTATTGTTT
>JBDNIM010000440.1:0-4058 GCA_041688295.1 Bacteroidia bacterium | reverse complement strand
GGAGTTTTTAGATAACTTGTCCCGATTTTTCGGGAGACTGACGCTAGGCGCAACCTTAGACAAGCACCGATATGATAGATTAGAATTTAATTATTGAAGCCAGTATTTATATTTAGAGAATTAATGCTGGCAATAAAAATTCAACAATAAAACTTATTAGAAACTAAAACTTTTATTCAAATATTAGATTGAATAAGCACTCCTTTTGGGTTTCTAAATTAGCCTTTTCAAAAAATAATCGTTGCCAATAAGAATCACTTTTGATTAATAAGACAGAAACAATACATCCTAAACCTAAACCATTTGCCACCTACAACATCCTCAGAAACTTATCTGCTGTCAGTAAATGCAGCTCTTTTTTATCTGCCTCCATTTTATCGAACATGTTGACAAGCATTCCAATTCTAGGATTAGATTTAAAAAAAATCCGTTGTTTATCCATAAAATTCCAAAACAAGCCATCCCAAATTTGACACCAACTGCCTTTTTTAAAATTGCTCATCTTAAGAACATAACTGCTTCCGCTAATGTATGGTTTAGTAGCCATTAAACCCCCGTCCGCAAATTGACTCATTCCATACACATTGGGAACCATAACCCAATCATAAGAATCAATAAAAAACTCCATGAACCATTTATAAACCTCATCTGGGTCAAATTCACAAAGAAGCATGAAATTGCCTAAAAGCATCAATCTTTCAATATGATGACAATAACCTGTTGCAATTAATTTTTTAATAGTGTTATCTATCGGCTCTATGCCCGTTGTGCCATTATAAAACGATGCAGGTATTTTTTTATTAAAACCCCAAAAATTAGTGGTTCTTTCTTTAGTTCCTTTGTGGATATAAACACCTCTAATAAATTCACGCCAACCAATAATTTGACGAATAAAACCCTCAAGAGAGTTTAATCCAATATCATTTTCCAAACTGAAATCAATAGCTTCATTTATAACTTGTGTTGGAGTTAGCAATCCCACATTTAGCATAGGAGTTAATAAACTATGATGTAAAACATTTTCGTCATCAACAATTGCATCTTCATATTGACCAAATTCATTAAATCGTTTTACAAAAAACTGATGTAACCAATCCAAACTTTCTTTGTGTGTGGTTGCATAAATAAATGTATTAGAAATGACACCCAAATTAACAGAAAAGTTTTCTTCTACATAAATTATTGCTTCATCATAAAATTTATTTTTAGCAGGAAAATTAATTTCTGGCGCATTTTTATCTTTGGGATATTTCAATCTGTTTTCCGCATCATAACTCCATTTGCCACCAATAGGCTTTCCTTTTTCATCTAAAAGAATATCTAATTTTTTGCGCTGTTGCATATAAAAATCCGTTTGAAAATATTTGGATTTAGAACCAAAATACAATTCCAAATCTTTAGAATTGTTTAAAAACATTGGACTTTCAAATTTCTTTATTTTTATTTCAAATTTATTACAGGCGTGCAAAATTCTTTTTTCCAATAAATAGTCGCAAACATCATAGTAATTAATTTCCTCAATCTTTTCAGTATGAAAATAATTCAATAAATCTCTAATATCATTTTTTTTAGAAATGGCTTCAATGTATGTTACTTTTATTTTGTTTTCTATAAGATAGCTCTCAAAATATTTCATACTTGCCCTATGAAAAACTAACTTTTGCTTATGAAATTTATATTGGTTGAAAAACAAAAACTCTTCTACCAAAAAAACCTCATCTGCATTTTTAAATAGTTCTAAATCTTTGAATAGCTGATGCGGAAAAACAATGAACACTGATTTATTCTTCATATTTTACACTTTTATATTTGTTTTTTTATGGGTTTAATATTTGCAACAAAGCATTATTAAAGGAGTAACTTAATACAGTTTTTGTCATCAATATTTAAAATTAATTGCCAAAAACTTCTCACATTTCTTCCAATAGGCAAAAAAAGAAGGGTAATAATCTACCACCTCCTCAAACATCCAATCTCTATTATGCAGGATTCCAAGATAGTGTTTTGCCGTTGGATGTTCTTTAAAATGAATTTTAGAATCGGCTAATTCAAATTTCAAATCATCAAACTCTCCAATATAAACTTGAATGTTATCAATGTTTTTGGCTAAATCCAAAACAAAGGAAATCGTTTGTTTGCAAACAGAATACCTCTCGAAAAAACTAGGCTCTAACAATAAAATTCTATTTGCATTTATTGTGGCGTCCCATTCACAATCTAAATTATAGAAATTGTACAAATAAGTTGGAATATTAAGGTCTAAATTTAGCTGTTGTTGAAAAGGCAATTCAGTTTTTAAATCGAAATTACATAAATTATGGAGAATTTCTGGTGTATTTATATTTTCTAAGTTTTCATAAGAAATATCTAAAAAAGTATTTTGTTGTGTATCATTGCAATATTTATTAATATTCTCTTGATTGGCAAAATATTTTTTGTTGCTAAAACTACTCGCAACCCATTGCCAACTTAGCGCATTGCTCGCCCAATCAGCATCAAGCAAATAATAATACATCCATTTTGCAGGCATTTGCCAATGGCTTTTAGCAATATTACAAGCAATGCTTGCCACATACATCCGCAAATGGTTGTGCATATAGCCAGTTTCTTTTAATTCTATAATTCCTTTATCAATGGCATTAATGCCCGTTGAAGCATTAAAAATAGATTTTGGCAATTGTTTATTGGTAAAATTGGGTTGTATTTGTTTTAAATCAGTGTCGATGCCATCTCCTTTTTGCACCCAAACTTTTTGAAAATAATCTCTCCATGCTAATTCTTTCAAAAAACTATCAATTTGTTTTGGATTGTATCCTTTTGACAAAACCATTTGGGCTATTTGTTTTGTGCTGATAACACCTCTTGAAATATATGGAGACAATTGTGTAACGGCACCACTTAAATAGTTTCTTGTTTGTCCATATTTTACAGGGTCAATGTCGTCTATTTTTGAAACTATTTCTGCATAATTGGTTGTAAAAGACATTTTTATTTTTTTTATTTGTATTGTTAGTTAAGTTTTTTGATTGGAATATAAAAACCTCGAAATTAAAACGATTTTTTCTTCTTTTTGTTTTTTTGCCACCCTATCTAACTCATCTTTTTTTGGCAAACCCTAAAATTCTTAATTTTCAAAACTTTATTAATTCAAAAATGCACATAAAAAAGATGAAAACAAAACCTGTTTGAATTTTGACAGAAGAAGAAAAATTATATTATTCATTTGGATAGAAAATAAAAGATGCTGAACAAAGTCAAATGTTTAGCAAACCTTGTTTTAAAATAGATGGAAAAGCATTTATTTGTTTCTTTCAAAACGCAATGGTTTTTAAACTTATATTGAACACGCAGCGATGCACTGAGTTTAGACGGTTCAAAATTATTTGATCCATCTGGAAAAAAATCGAGTAATGAAAGAATGGGTTCAAGTATCTTTTGACTATTCTGATAAAAGGACAAAATACACGGAGAGAGCGATAAAGTATGTAATCGAAAAAACTAACCAACGACAAACAAGTATTTTGTAAAAACCAGAACAGAAACGCTCAATTAAGGAATGGATGAAGCTGATACAACTGATGGGTACCAAAAACAGAAGATGTAGTACCAAATAAATCTGCCAAACTTCCCAATAATGTTTGCATTGGTTTTATTATGGCTGTTGAGCATTTTATAGTGGGGGTTGGTGGTATTATGTTTGGTGTGTTTTGAGTGGAAAACAAAGACAAAATAACAGTTTTTCATTTGCCAACTTATTCTCCTGAGAAAAATCCAGATGAATATTTAAACTGCCACCTAAAACAAGGATTGACTGCAAAACCATCTCCTAAAAATGTGTCTAAATTAGAAGAAAATATAAAAAGCCACATGGAAATGCTAGTGGAAAATCCGTCTAGGGTAGCGAAATATTTTAAACATCCAGATATTCAATATGCAGCGTAAATTAATTCTGATAAATATCCGTCAGGTTAATATCCGCACTCCTAAATCTAAAACAATTTTTTCAATATTGGCAAATAATATTTCTATGGCTATTTTGTTCTGTTAGAATTAGTATG
>JBDNIM010000439.1:0-5581 GCA_041688295.1 Bacteroidia bacterium | reverse complement strand
TGGCTCTGAGTTTAAAAAGCAAGACAAAGCCATTATTTTCAATAAAAATATAAAGGAAACCAATGTTTTTATTCCTGGGTTTTCTGTTGGCGACCGCACCCGTTCTTTTTTAAAAGTGCAAGATGGCTGTGATTACTTTTGCTCTTTTTGCACCATTCCGTTGGCAAGGGGCACAAGCCGCAGCAACACCATTGAAGACACACTAAAAACGGTGGCTGAAGTAGCAAAAACAAATGTAAAAGAGGTAGTTTTAACGGGGGTAAATCTGGGCGATTTTGGGGTTGGCAACAACGAATCCTTTTTTGATTTATTGAAAGCCATTGAGAAAATAGAAGGCATTGATAGATACCGAATTTCTTCCATAGAGCCCAATTTATTGGAAAATGATATTATAAAACATGTTGCTAAAACCAACAAAATAATGCCCCATTTTCATATCCCATTACAAAGCGGCAGCAACAAAATACTGAAAAGTATGCGTAGAAAATATGAAACCTCTCTTTATCAAAAAAAGGTTGATTTAATTAATCAATTAATCCCAAATTGTTCTGTTGGAGTGGATGTTATTGTGGGCTATCCTGGAGAGGATGACGAAACTTTTATGGAAACTTATCAGTTTTTAAACCAATTGAATGTTTCCTACTTCCATGTTTTCCCATACTCTGAAAGAAAAAATACAACAGCAGCCAAACTGGGCGACAAAGTGCACCAATACAAACGCAATGAGCGAACACAGATGTTGCGAATTTTAAGCGAAAAGAAAAAGCAAGCTTTTTACCATCGTTTTATCAATACCAAAGCCATTGTTTTGTTTGAAAACGAAGAAAAAGGAGGCAAAATGTATGGGTTCACAGAAAACTATATTAAAGTGGAGACCGACTACGACCCGCTTTTAATTAACGAAATTGCAGAGGTTATGCTTTTGCAAATTAACCAAAACGGCAATATGACGGCCGCAATAGACTATTCAAAACAACAATTATCAAATGTATCCTAATTTTTATTATATCTTCAAAGACTGGTTTGGCGTTGAAATACACGGTCTAAACCTCATCAATTCGTTTGGCTTTTTTGTAGCCGTTTCTTTTGTTTTGGCCAATGTGATAATGACCAAAGAGCTCAAAAGGAAATTTAAAGACGGCATTTTAGGCCCGGGCCAAGTTATAAAAACCACCATTGGCGAAGCCTTTAAACCCTCAGAATACTTATCCTCTGCCATCACAGGATTTATTTTAGGTTATAAATTCTTGCCCGTTCTCATCGATTATTCAATTACCAAAAACGACCCACAATTGTATATTTTGTCTTTGGATGGTAGCTTGCTTTATGGTCTTTTGGTTGCCGCTATTTTGCTAGGGCTAACATATTATCAAGACAAAAAACAAAGATTAGAGAAACCACAAATCATTGCAAAAACCGTTGACCCCTCTTATTATATGAACACCATAACCATGGCAGCTTTTGTGGGTGGTATTCTTGGTTCAAAAATATTTCATATTTTCGAAAACTGGTCCGATTTTATGGCAAATCCAATGGAAATGCTAATTTCGTTCAGTGGGCTCACTTTTTATGGCGGATTAATTGTTGGCGGAGGCGCTGTTTTGTATTATGCTAGCAAAAAAGGGATTGGCTTTTTGCACATGCTAGATGTTGGCGCACCAGCAATGATGCTGTCTTATGGCACAGGTAGAATTGGTTGTCATGTGAGTGGCGATGGCGATTGGGGAATAGCTAATACTATGGCAAAACCAAATTGGATGTCTTTTCTACCAGATTGGTTTTGGGCTTATGATTATCCAAACAATGTAAACAGTGTGGGCGTTCCCATAGAGGGCTGCACCGCAGAAATTCATTGCAACCATTTGGTGCCTTCCGTTTTTCCAACCCCAATGTATGAAGCCATTGTTTGCTTCCTTTTGTTCTTGGTTCTTTGGTCGCTTAGAAAACGCTTAAAATATGCTGGCTTAATGTTTGGTATCTATTTGGTTTTAAATGGATTGGAAAGATTTATAATAGAGAAAATAAGAGTAAACACAATTATGGAGTTTTGGGGAATAAGAGTAACCCAAGCCGAAATTATCTCTTTTTGTTTAATTATTTTAGGCGTAATTTTAATCATCTATAGCCTTCGCAAAAAAATACCAGTTAAAGGCGAAAAACCAATTGTGGCACAAGAATTGAACGATTAGTGGTATGAAACGATTATCAATCTTTTATTTTATACTGTGGGCAATAAATCTGAATGCACAAAGCACTCCTTCTGACTCTACTAAAAAAGACACAAGCGTTAAAAGAGACCGTTTTGTGGTTAGCATTGGTTATGAAATTGAAAACAACGACACCCTTCAGGTTTATTTGCTAAACAATTACATCCGAACGAAAGAAAAGGTTTCTGATGAAGAAAAAGAAAAGTATAAGAAATTGGTTAGATGGGTTACCAAAGTGTTGCCTTATGCAAAATTAGCTGCTTTTAGGTTGCAAATGATGGAAGACAATTTAAACTTATTGTCAAGCGAACGAGCAAAGAGAAAATACATTAAAGCGTGCGAAAAATCTGTTAAGAACCAGTTTATTGAAGATTTGAAAAACTTTTATGTTGAAGAAGGTCGCATTTTATTAAAACTCATTCACCGAGAAACTGGCAAAACCACTTGGGACATCATGAAAAATTACAGCGGCTCTTTAGAAACTTTTTTTTGGCAAAGCGTAGCCAAAACTTATGATGCCAACATGAAAACCACCTACGACCCTGTTTTAGATTATCAAATAGAAGAAATCATTAAATCATTGGAACAAAATGCTGCAAAAAATTAATGTATTGGCTTATGCTACCCATCCCGATGATGCCGAAATATCAATTTCGGGTACGCTTTTAAAACACCAATCAATGGGGCTAAAAACAGGTATCATAGATTTAACTCAAGGTGAATTGGGCACAAGAGGCAGCAAAGAAATAAGAGCTGCAGAAAGTAAAATATCGAGCGAAATATTAAAATTATCCGTTAGAGAAAATTTAAAGTTGGCCGATGGTTTTTTTGAGATAAATAACGAAAGCTTGCTATTAGTTGTAGAAACATTGAGGGCCTATCAACCCGATGTGGTGCTTATTAATGCAGAAAAAGACCGACACCCCGACCATGGCCGTGGACACGAATTATTGAAAAGAGCTTGTTTCTTATCAGGGCTGTCAAAAATAGAAACTTTCCGAAACAATATTTTGCAAGCCCCATGGCGTCCAAAATCTGTGTTTTCATATATTCAAGACCATTTCTTAGAACCCGATATTTTAATAGATGTTAGCGATTTTTGGCAACTGAGAATGGACAGCCTTCTTGCCTATTCATCGCAGTTCTACAACCCAAACTCGGCCGAACCAGAAACCCCCATTTCGGGCGCTTCTTTTTTGCAAACCATTGAAGGCAGAGCCATTCAATTGGGTAGAACCATTAATGTTAAACATGCAGAGGGATTGAGAAAAGTAACCCCAATAAAAGTAGAAAACCTTTTTGATATTTTGCCAAAATAAGGAATGAAAAAACTTGCTTTCATATTATTTATGCTGGTTTTAATTGGTTTTGGTGTTTACTATTACATTCTAAAATCTTTTAAAGCGCCAGAGTTTAAGGAAATAAGAATCCTAAACACAGAAATGATTGCTTTTAACAAAGTGAAAGTAGATGCTGTGGCAATTTTATTAAATCCCAATAATCAGAATGCCATATTATTGAACACCGAACTGAAAGCTTATACAAAAAACGAATTAATTGCCAATGTTTCACAAACCAACGGTGTGAAAATAGAAGCAAACAAAGAATTTCAAATTCCATTGCTTTTTGAAATAAACCCAATTCAAATCGGCATCACCCATGGATTATCTGGTATTTTTGAAAACATGTTGGATGAAAACAAAACAATAGAGGTTCGGTTTGAAGGGTATTGCAGAATAAAAACAATGAATACGGTGCAAGAAATTCCTATTCTATACACAGAATCGATAAAAATCAAATAAAACAAGCATTTTTGCAAAAAAAGTTCATTGATTTTCTTTTGATTGTTAGTTTAAAGGGTTAATTTTGCAAAACTTTAAAAAATCATGACAAATAAAAGAATAACGATAGCAAAAGGCGATGGAATTGGTCCAGAAATAATGGATGCTACATTAAAAATTTTAAAAGCATCAGGTGTTCAAATTGATATAGACGAAATTGCAATTGGAGAAAAAGTTTATCTTTCTGGGAATACTTCTGGCATTTCTAGCGACTCTTGGGATATCTTAAAAAGAAACAAAGTTTTTTTAAAATCGCCAATAACAACACCACAAGGCGGAGGCTATAAAAGCCTAAATGTTACAACAAGGAAAATGTTGGGTTTATATGCCAATGTGCGTCCTTGCAACACCTACACTCCTTTTGTGGAAAGCAAGCACAAGATGGATTTGGTAATTATTAGAGAAAATGAAGAAGATTTATATGCAGGTATAGAGCATCAACAAACGGATGAAGTGGTGCAATGTATAAAACTAATTAGCAGACCAGGATGCGAAAAAATTGTTAGATATGCTTTTGAATATGCCAGACAAAATGGCAGAAAAAGAGTAACTTGCATGACCAAAGATAATATTATGAAACAAACAGATGGTTTGTTTCACACTGTTTATAATGAAATTGGTTTAGAGTACCCAGAAATTGAACAAGACCATTGGATTATAGATATTGGTTCTGCAAAAATTGCCGATACCCCAGAAATGTTTGATGTAATTGTTACCTTAAATTTATATGGAGATATTATTTCTGACATAGCTGCACAGATAGCCGGTAGCGTTGGTTTGGCTGGCTCTTCAAATATAGGCGAAGGATTTGCAATGTTTGAAGCCATTCACGGTTCTGCGCCAACAATTGCAGGACAAAACATAGCCAACCCATCAGGTTTAATTCAAGGTGCGGTAATGATGTTGGTGCATCTTGGCGAAATAAAAGCAGCCGATTTAATTCACAACGCATGGTTAAAAACCCTTGAAGATGGCATTCATACAGGCGATATTTTTGATGCTAAACACTCAAAACAAAAAGTAGGAACCATTGAATTTGCAAATGCTGTGATTGAAAGACTGGGACAAAAACCATCTATTTTAAAACCTGTGCATTATGACCATGATTCACAAATTAATATAAAACCATACATTAGAAAAGAAGCCGCTAAAAAAGAGTTGGTAGGTTCAGACATTTTTATTTGTTGGAGAGGTTTGGATGCCAATGATTTGGGAGAAAAATTATCGCCAATTACAACCAAAAACCTGAAACTTTCAATGATAAGTAATAGGGGCATTAAAGTTTGGCCCAATGGTTTTAAAGAAACATTTTGCACAGACCATTGGAGATGCAGATACACAACAGGCGAAAATTTAAGCATTTCATCTTCAGAATTAATTGACCTTCAAAAAAGTTTAATTGAAAATGGTTTTGAAGTTATTAAAACAGAAAATTTATATAAATTTGATGGCAAAATCGCCTTTTCACTTGGTCAAGGTCAATAGGATTTAAAAAAAGCATCTTTTGTCTTTTAAAAAATCCATTTTACAAAT
>JBDNIM010000438.1:0-1290 GCA_041688295.1 Bacteroidia bacterium | reverse complement strand
TTTATAGTTTAAATATTGATGCTTTTTTAATTGTTCGTTTAAATGAGAAAAACGCTCAATTGGGCCAGCCACCAATTGGGGAAAATAACTTACAAACACCGCAAAATGTCCCAAATGTTTTTCGGGCTTTGCTTTTCCATAATATACATCGAGCGTGTAGCTCATTGATTGAAATGTATAAAAAGATATGCCAACAGGCAAAGCTTTGCTAAAAAAATCAACAAAATCTCTTAATCTTGCATGTGGATGTACCAAACCCTGCACCCAATCTGTGCTGCCAACAAAAAAGTAAAAATATTTGAATAAAAACAACAACCCTAAATTGAGCGAAAGGCTCAACCAAAGCCATCGCTTGCGCACAGCATCATTGTTGCTGCTATCTATTTTTTGGGCGCAAACAAAATCTACAATGGTAGAAAATATTATGATGGCCAAGAACTCTATTTTCCACCATCCATAAAAAAAATAGGAAGCGACTAATATTAATAGCCAACGCCATTTGTGGGGCAAGGCAAAAAACAACCCAAAAACAAGGGGCAGAAACAAAAAAAATATCCAAGAATCAAAATACAAAGGTGCTAATTAAAAAAGACTTGCAAATTAATAGCCTATCAATTCAAATCCAAATTTATGTTAATAGTATTTATTTAAGGAACTTGTTTATTAGTATTTTTCATTTATGCTAAAATAGGCTTCGTCTCTCAGTTTTTTTATTTCTGCGCTGATAATATTGAACATGCTTTTCAATATAGCCAAATCACCGCTGCGCTTGATTGTCCTATTATCAAGCTACATTCGGCATTGTTCACCCAAAATCGGCTCTTTTTTATATTGAGAGGCTGTTTTTTAAACATCGCCTCCCTCCTTTTCAGAAATGGCGTGGCTTTCTTGCCATAGTTTTTTTAGATAGGCATTGGCTTGCTCTAATTTTTCGTTGTTCATTGTTTTTAAAAACTCCGTTGGCAATTCCGTGTGAGTTGGTTTTTTCAGGCTTCGCAAAGGGTGATTGGGCGGCATTTGTTTCAGTTCTTTATCTGGAATATCCAACAAATCGTTGGGTGTGCATTGCAACAAAAAACAAATATCGTAGAGCGTTTGCAGCTTAATAACCTTTGTTTTGTTGCTCAGCAATCCTCTTGCAGTTGGGTTAGTAACCCCAAATCTGGTTAAAAAAGAAATGGTTGGTTTCCAACTTCTTTTTTGAATGGCTTCTTTAATTCTTAGATCAAACATAATTGTTTTGGTTTAAATTTATGTCGCAAATATAGTCATTTTATGTGTCTTGCACAC
>JBDNIM010000437.1:0-1530 GCA_041688295.1 Bacteroidia bacterium | reverse complement strand
GGCAAAATTACTCAAAATTTGGATTAAAACAGCAGTTGTAATACAAAGCGAAAACACTAAATAATTAAACCCGTTTTTATTCTCAGCAAGAGCAATAAAGTTGCCAATTAAAGCTCCTGACAAAGCCAAAGGCAATGTTTTTAGGCGCATGGTATGTAGCCAATTTTTTATAGACATGGTGTTCTACCTCCGTCAACAACTATATTTGTTCCCGTAATATAAGCAGCAAAAGGCGAACACAAAAAGGCAGCTGCATAAGCAGGCTCTTCAGGTTTACCAAAGCGTTTCATTGGTATTTCTGCCAACATTTCTTTTTCAATTTCAATCAGTTCTGTCGATAGTTTACTAGCTTTGTTTGAAATAATGGTAGCCAATCTTTCAGTTTCTGTTGCGCCTGGCAAAATATTATTCACCGTTATATGGAAAGATGCAAGCTCATTTGCCATGGTTTTACTCCAGTTGCCAACAGCACCTCTAATCGTATTGCTCACCCCGAGATTGTGCAGTGGTACTTTTACAGAAGTGGAAATAATATTCACAATCCTGCCAAAAAACTGCATTTTCATGTGTGGCAAAACCGCTTGACTAATAATTTGATTGTTAATCAAATGTGCACTAAACGCATTCACATATTCATCAAAGTTTGCATCACTGGCTTTACCCGCAGCAGGGCCGCCCGTGTTGTTTATTAAAATATCAATGGCCATTTCTTTTATTTTTTCTGCCGCCAATTGCACATCTTTTATGTTAGCATAATCGGCAACAATATATTCGTGTTTTTGACCTTTGTCGCTTGCTAATTCACTGATAACTTGTTTCAGTTTTTCCTCATTTCTAGCTAACAAAACAATGCTAGCGCCACAACTTGCCAATTGCATAGCAATTGCTTTTCCTATGCCTTGGGTGCTGCCGCAAACCAATGCCTTCTTATCCATTAAATCAATTTTCACGATGCAAATATAAGCATTTAAAAAACATAGAAAACGCTGCTTTTTAGATGCCTTATGAATACAACTAAGTTTAATTTGAAAATGAAGAAAAACTGTTTTACCTTTGCTTTTGTGTTAAAATACCTAAGTCTTACGCTTTGTTTAATGTTGGTTTGCAATATTGGCGCTCAAACCAAACGGCCCGAACTGGAAAAAAATGTTAGAAGAAACACCGTTTTAATTGGTCCAACTTATGGCAGGATGTTTACAATTGGCAACCTTGCAAAAAGATTTGGAGGCAGCAATACTATAGGTATAAATGCAGCTTATAAATTTGGCAACAACTTTCAGGTTTCTGGTAATTTCTCTGGTTGGTTTGGCGATAATGTAAAGGAAAGAGGTATGTTAGATTCCATGATTGGTAGCGGTGGAGAATTGTTAGACATCAATGGCAATTTTGCTCCAATGCGACTTTATCAAAGAGGTTATTTATGGCATTTAGACATCGGAAAAATCATTCCAACGGGAAGAATAAACCCAAACTCTGGCATTTTAATCTCTGCAGGATTGGGTTTTATGCAACATAAAATAAAATTTATGC
>JBDNIM010000044.1:0-6678 GCA_041688295.1 Bacteroidia bacterium | reverse complement strand
TTGTTTTATTATTTTAATTCGAACCCCATGAAACTTAAAAAACCAAATGCCATAAGACCAACTATAATAAATGTTATACCTAAGCCTTTGAGAGGAGCAGGCACATCACTGTATTTTAGTTTTTCTCTAATTGCCGCTAAAGCCACAATGGCTAACAACCAACCAATACCTGAACCCAAACCATATACTATCGGTTCGGCAATATTAGTAAACGCTTTTTGACTCATAAACAAAGCACCTCCAAGAATTGCGCAGTTTACAGCTATCAAAGGTAAGAATATTCCTAAAGAAGCATATAAGGTAGGACTAAATTTTTCAACGGCCATTTCTGTTAGCTGAACAAAGGAAGCGATTACTGCAATAAATACTATAAAGGTAAGGAAACTTAAATCTACAGCCGCCAATGAAGGACTAATCCAAGTCATTGCACCTGCTGTAAGAAAATACTTTTCAATTAACCAGTTTAAAGGAACCGTTAAGGCCAAAACGAAAATTACGGCCAATCCCAAACCAAAGGCAGTAGAAACTTTTTTTGACACAGCCAAATAGGAACACATTCCTAAAAAAACTGCGAATATCATATTGTCAATAAAAATGGATTTTATTGCGATATTTATTAATGAATTTGCTAATAACATATTATTTGTTTTTTAAAAATTAAGCTTCTTCTCTATAACCGTTTCTTGCTCTTTGGGCCCAAATTAAAAGTCCTACAATAATAGCAGCACCAGCTGGCAACATCATAACTCCGTTGCCAATAAAAGGAATGTTTAAAGCATTAAAAATCTTGAATCCAAATAATGAACCTGAGCCTAATAGTTCTCTAAAGAAAGCCACAACCATCAAAATGACTCCATATCCTAGCCCATTTCCAATGCCATCAATTAATGAAGGTATTGGTTTATTTGCCATTGCGAAAGCTTCTAATCTACCCATAACAATACAGTTTGTAATAATTAAACCAACAAAAACTGACAATGTTTTAGAAATATCGTAAACATAGGCTTTTAATATTAGGTCAACAAGAATAACGAATAAAGAAACGATGGACAATTGAACAATAATTCTAATTCTTGAAGGAATTGTGTTTCTTAATAAGGAAATGAAAAGATTTGAAAATGCAGTAACAAATGTTAATGCGATAGTCATATAAAAAGCTGGTTTCATTTCTACTGTAACCGCTAAGGCAGAACAGATACCTAAAACTTGAATAGTGATAGGATTGTTTCCGTCTAATGGATCGGTTAGTAATTTTCTATTTTGTTTAGAAAAAAACGATTCTTTTTTTATTTTTACTTTGGTTTCAGTGGCTATAACACTCATAATATTTTTATTTTAAAAATTAAATTTTTGATTTTTTTAGTTTAAGAAATTGTTCGTATGCTGATAAATAATCGACAAACATATCATTAACCCCAATGGCTGTTTTAGTTGCTCCGCTCATTCCATCTACAGCGTGGGGATTGTTTGAATAATCGTTGCCTTCTCCTTTTTTCATTACAATTGGTATTAATTGATCTCCATCAAAAATTGTTTTCCCAGCATAACGACTATATACGGCTTTGTCGTCTGTAATTCTGGCACCAAGTCCAGGTGTTTCTGCTTTATGAGAAAAAACAACACCATTAATGGTGGTTAAGTCCTTTTTTAAAGAAATGAAAGAGGATATTTTGTCCCAAAGTCCTTTACCCGTGGTTGCAATAACATAGAATTCTGTTTCAGCAGGATTTTTTTCTGATGCAATTTCATAGACAGGATATAAACGAATCTTTGCAGGTTTTTTGTTTTCTGCATCAACATTTACATCAACAACATTTTGCCCTTCTAATACTTTGCCGCTATAATCTACAACATAACCTTTTACACGGGTGTTGTATGTTGAGACAACTCTTTCTGGGGTCCATGTGTCATCAAGCTGAACGATTGTAGCAAGAATTTTCTTTTTTCTATCTAACTCAATGTTAGCATCTTGTCTTGGTTTTAAAATAGCAGCTGTTAAATATAAAGCTGTGCCACAAACAACTGTAAGAATACAGGTATAGGCAATAATATAGGTGCTTGAATTTTTATTTGACACGGGCTAACCTCCTTTTTTTATTTGATTCTATAACAACATAATCGATTAATGGCGCTAACACATTGAAAAACAATATGGCTAGCATCATTCCTTCTGGATAGGCTGGGTTCCAAACCCTCAGCATGACAGTAAACGCACCTATCAATAATCCATAATATATTTTTCCAACATTAGTTTGAGCCGCACTAACAGGGTCGGTTGCCATATACACAGCTCCAAAAGCAAAACCTCCCATTAATAAATGTGCCAACGGACTGGCTGCCATAAAAATATTGTTTAAGTTCATGGCTTCGTTTAGTGTGTTCATTCCAATTCCCATTACAAATCCACCCACAAATACTGACAATATGATTCTCCAACTTCCAATGCCAGTTATCATTAATATTGCGGCTCCTAATAAAATAGCGAGCGTAGATGTTTCTCCAATGGAGCCCTGCTCTAGTCCGGCAAACATTTCCCAAAGCGATGCCTCAGGTGCTTTTCCTTCTGCTAATAAACTTAAGGATGTTGCTCCGCTATATCCTTCAATTGCATCGTTTCTGTTTGCTGCTACCCAAAGAAAATCTCCATTTGAAAGGTATTCCCCTGCCATGTATGCAGGATATGCAAAAAACAAAAATACCCTGGCTGTTAATGCAGGATTTAAAAGATTCATACCTGTGCCACCAAATACTTCTTTACAAATAACAACTGTAAATGCTGTTGCAACAGCAACCATCCACAATGGAATAGAAGGCGGCAAACACAATGGAATTAACATTCCTGTTACTAAAAATCCTTCGTTTACTTGATGGCCTCTTATTTGTGCAAACACAAACTCGATACCAAGTCCGACAATGTAAGAAACAGCAACAATTGGCAACACAACTATAGAGCCTTCTATGATGTTTTGTATCATTGTTGACTCTATGCCTAAGGCTTTAAAATGTTGATAGCCAACATTCCAAATGCCAAATAACAAGGCAGGTATCATAGCAATAACCACTGTGAACATCGTTCTTTTTAAATCTATGCCGTCTCTGATGTGTGCTCCGTTATGGGTTGTATGCCCAGGAACAAACAAAAAGGTATCGAGAGCATCAAAAGTACTTCTTAATTTTTCATACTTTCCGCCCTTATTAAATTGTGGACGCAATTGATGTAAAACATCTTTTAACTTATTCATTGATATATTATGCTTCTTTTTCTAAAATATTAAGTCCATTTTCTATAATCTCTTGAATCGGTGCTTTTGAAGTGCAGATAAATTCGCAAAGTGCAAAATCCTCTGGCGAAACTTCATAAAGACCCAATGCTTCCATATTGTCTAAATCGCCTGTCATGCAAGCTTTTATTAAATGTAAAGGCATTATATCCATTGGCAAAACTTTTTCGTAATCGCCTGTAACAACGAATGCCCTCTCTTCTCCATGCATATTTGTGTTTACTTTAAATTTATCGGCAGGGAAAATAAAAGATGGTAAAGATCTTGACAAGCTAGGGCGAGGGTAAGTTGGCAACAACCAACCTAAAAACTCCTCTTCGTCTCCCTCTGGAATGGCGGTAACTAAATCATCATAAAATCCTAAATATGAATTTTTCGCAATTTTTTTGCCTGATAATACATTTCCCGAAATGATTCTTGTATTGTTTGAATGCAAATTATCTTTTAACAAAGACTCTAAACTAGCGCCTATTATAAACTCGTAATATTGTCTTTTCTTAATTTCTGAACCAGCCAATGATACTATTTTTCTTGCATCAAACTTGCCGGTGTTGAACAGTCTTCCAATAATAACAACATCTTGTGGGTTTAGGTACCAAACAATGTCATTTTTTGTGATAACGGGGTCTAAGTGGTGGATTTGCACGCCAACATTTCCGGCAGGGTGCGGGCCGTCAAAATTTGTTATTTCAACATTTTTAGCGCTCGTAAAAGTGTCGCAATTGTTTAATCTTTTTGATAAATTAAGGTAAATTTTACCGCTTGATAATTTTTTCAAAGCATCAATTCCTGTTTGAAAATCCTTTAGTTGGTTTGATAATATGAAATTATAATCCACACCAAGAGGTGTAGAGTCAAAACCAGAAATAAATATTGACTTTGGCAAATGAGCAGGGTCTGCAATTTTGCTAAATGGTTTTTGACGGATAAAAGTCCATGCTCCGCTGCTCATCAAAATGTCAATAACTTCTTGTTGAGTGGCTTCGTTTGGATTTCTTGTTCCAAAATCTTTAAAGCTGTTTTTTGAGTCAGAAAGGATTACAACCTCTTGAATCACTCTTTTTTCGCCTCTTTTAATCTCAATTATTTCGCCACTAACAGGGGCGGTGAAAACAATTTTTTCGTTGTCTTTTGAATAAAAAAGAGGGTCGCCTGCTTTTACTTCGTTTCCTACTTCAACAATCATTTTAGGGTTAATACCCTTAAAATCAAGTGGTGAAATTGCGAAGTTTCTTGATAAAGGCAATTTAGAAATGAATCTTAATGATTCTCCTTCTATTTTTATATCGTATCCTTTAGTTAATTTAATGGTTTTTGCCATGTGTTTTTTAATGGTTTATTAAAATCGGGAGCAAATGTAATTTTTATACTTTAAAAAAACAATGAACTTTTTTAAAAGTTTGAAATAATTTATTTGGTCTTTGAAATGGGTATTTTTGATTGAAATTCACAATGTTCAACCCCTTTTTTGAAAAAAAGTTTAAACTTTTGTAAATGTCATATCAATTCTAATTTTAAAATAGTCTAAACTTTTTTTTAAAATTTTATCCTGAAATTAGGGAGTAATGCCCCGATATAGCTTGAAAATGGGGCAATCAAGCGCAGCGATGATTGGACTTTATTGAAAGCACATTCGGGATGATTTTGTTTGCTTAAAGGCGGCAGTTCGTCTGTCATACAATTCTTTGAACCGCTGAAGGCAAATTGTTTGTTTTCTTGTTGAATGCTGTAAAACAAAAAAAGAGCGTTAAAAAACGCTCTTTTTTTGTTATGTGATTGTGAGAAATATCAACCTCCCAATTGTTTTGAGAATCTTTCTCTATCGGTTTGTCTTAAATATATTTTTCTAATTCTCAATGATTTTGGTGTTAACTCCACAAACTCGTCTTTTTGAATATACTCTAATGCTTCTTCCAGTGAGAATTGAATTTTTGGTGCTAGTTTGGAAGAATCGTCTTTTCCGGCTGCTCTGAAGTTAGTCAATTGTTTTGCTCTTACAAGGTTTAGAACCATGTCGTCTTGACGGTTGTTTTCGCCTACCACCTGTCCTTCGTATATTTCGTCTCCTGGTTCAACAAAAAACACGCCTCTGTCGCTCATTTTGTCAATTGCATAACCCGTTGCTAATCCTGTTTCCATGCTCACCAATGAACCGTTGTTTCTGCCATTGATATCGCCTTTCCAAGGTTCGTAAGCCATAAAACGGTGTGCCATAATTGCCTCACCTTGTGTAGCTGTCAACATATTGCTTCTCAATCCCATCAATCCTCTTGAAGGAATTTTAAATTCTAAATGCTGCAAATCGCCTTTTGGTTCCATAATTGCTAATTCGCCTTTCTTTTGCGTAGCCAATTCAATTACTTTTCCTGCAAACTGCTCAGGCACATCAACTACTAACATCTCTATTGGCTCACATTTTACACCATCAATCTCTTTCACCAAAACACGAGGCATACCAACTTGCAACTCATAACCCTCTCTGCGCATGGTTTCTATTAAAATAGACAAATGCAAAACACCTCTGCCATAAACTAATATACTGTCTTGAGAATCTGTGTCTTCTATTCTCATAGCCAAGTTTTTTTCTGTTTCTTTTTCCAATCTTTCTCTCAAATGCCTAGAGGTTACAAATTTTCCTTCTTTACCAAAAAACGGAGAGTTGTTGATTGTAAATAACATACTCATTGTTGGTTCGTCAATGCTAATTCTTTCTAAACCTTCTGGTTTGTCATAATCTGCAACTACATCGCCAATTTGAAAGTTTTCTATCCCTACAATGGCACAAATATCACCATTTTGAATTTCTGTTACTCTTTTTTTGCCCAATCCTTCAAAAGTATAAAGTTCTTTTACACGCATTTTGCCAATTGTGCCATCGTTTTTTACTAAACTAACGGGCTGCCCTTCTTTAACAACACCTCTGTGTATTTTTCCAACTGCAATTCTGCCTAAAAATGAACTGTAATCCAATGAAGTGATTTGCATTTGCAAAGTGCCAATATTGTTAATTGGTGCAGGCACATAATCTAAAATACAATCTAAAAGTGGGGCAAGTGTATCGGTAGGATTTCTAAAGTCTGTGCTCATCCAACCTTGTTTGCTGCTGCCATATATTGTAGGGAAACTCAATTGGGCTTCTGTTGCTTCAAGATTGAAAAACAAATCGAATACCATTTCGTGAACTTCCTCTGGACGGCAATTGTCTTTGTCAACTTTATTTACCAATAAGATAGGTTTCAAACCTATTTGCAATGCTTTTTGCAAAACAAAACGCGTTTGCGGCATTGGGCCTTCAAAAGCATCTACTAATAAAACAACACCATCGGCCATTTTTAAAACTCTCTCAACCTCGCCACCAAAATCTGCGTGACCAGGGGTGTCAATTATATTTATTTTT
>JBDNIM010000436.1:0-1145 GCA_041688295.1 Bacteroidia bacterium | reverse complement strand
ATAAAGTTTTATGTGCTTTTTAAGGGACAACTGATTAGATAATTAGTTTTAGTAATACTGATTTTCATTTCATACGCTGATGCAAAAAAGCCATTGTTTTTAATTAAACATTGGCTTTTTTGTTGTTTCTAATATTTTTAAAAAGCCTTTATAAATATTGTATTAAATTTGCCGCTTTAACAAAAAATGCGGTTCTATATACTTTTCATCTTTTTTTCACTTGTTTCTAATGTGTTTTCGCAAGGGAACAACGATGAGTTTTATGATAGCGCTGCTAGAGTAGTACCTAAAAAAACAAGCAGTCTGGCATTTTATCGCAACATGGAGTTTAAAGCATTTAAAGACAGTTCTATGCTTTTTCTAAATCAATATGACAAAATAAAACGAACAGAAATTGGAATTCAAAACTTGGGCGATGTTTCCACGCCATATTTAACACAGCAATTTTATTTAAACAAAACCTCTGGTTTTCAAACAGGATTTAGTCCATATAAAAATATTTTTTTAAATTCTAATGATATTGAGTTTTATAGTGCAAAAATGCCCTATACGGAGTTTCAATACACCCAAGGTAATGCTTCGGCAGGCAACAATGGTTTAATTAATTTTAATGCCTTTCATACCCAAAATATAAAAGAAAGATTCAATGTTTCCGCAAGATTTTATAGCAACAACAATGTTGGATTTTATTTGAGACAAAAAAACATAGTTAAAAATCTTCAGGTGAGCAGTTATTATTATACAAAAAACAAAAGATTTAATACTACAATGGCTTACACATGGAACAAAGCCAATATGGAACAAAACGGGGGAATTTTGCCAACGGCAGCAAACGATAGTCTTTTTAAAAGGCTGGATATTAATTTTAGACAAGTGCCTGTTTCATTAACAACTGCCACCAACATTAACAAATCCCGAAACCTTGAGTTTTCTCAAACTTATTGGTTGATTAGAATAAAAAAAGATTCTGCTAATTATACCAATGTTTTAGGGATCAGACATCATTTAGATTTGCAAAAACAAACCAATTATTACAAAAGCAGGGGTTCAGATTTTAGATATTATGACAATAGATTTTATGCCTGCTCCGATCTTACCCAAGATTCTATGGTTTTTACACAGATTACCAATAATTTTGAATTGTT
>JBDNIM010000435.1:0-6454 GCA_041688295.1 Bacteroidia bacterium | reverse complement strand
TACTGATCAAGAATGGAACGCCATTATCACCAACGGGGCCAAACTTTTGTATGCATTTAGCGAAGCCACCGTGCCCAGAATCACCGTCATTACTCGCAAAGCGTATGGTGGGGCTTATGATGTAATGAACAGCAAACACATTGGCGCAGACATGAATTATGCTTGGCCAAGTGCCGAAATTGCTGTGATGGGAGCCAAAGGCGCAGCTGAAATCATATTTAAAAAAGAAATTTCGACTGCCCAAAACCCCGAAATAGCATGGAAAGAAAAAGAAGCTGAGTATGCAACTATTTTTGCAAACCCATACAGAGCGGCCGAAAGAGGATTTATTGATGAAGTTATTTTTCCTGAAAATACAAGAACAAAGCTGATTTCAGCCTTCAAAATGTTGGAAAACAAGGTAAAGAATTTGCCTAAAAAGAAACACGGAAACATTCCATTATAATCAAAAAATCAATGAAATTAATCTCCATAGTAGTGCCGTGCTATAACGAAGAGGCGGTTTTTGCAGAAACAGTTAGCAGATTGACCCAAACAATGTCTGCCGTTTTGACTAAAGGTTATGAATATGAAATTATATTTGTGAACGATGGCAGCACAGACAACACCTTGCAGCTGATAAAAAACGCTTTGGCACAAGATGCAAGAATAAAATGCCTTAGTTTCTCCAGAAACTTTGGCCACCAAATAGCCATCACCGCAGGATTAGACAATTGCAAAGGCGATGCAGCCGTTGTTATAGATGCAGATTTGCAAGATCCGCCTTCGGTTATTCTGCAAATGATAGAAAAATGGGAACAGGGTTTCGATGTTGTTTTTGGAAAAAGAAGAGAACGCCAAGGAGAAAGTGGCTTTAAATTGATAACTGCTAAATATTTTTATAAATTCATAAACAAGCTAAGCGATGTGGATATACCAAAAGACACAGGCGATTTTAGATTAATGGACAGGGCAGCGCTCAATCAGTTTTTGCTCATGCGAGAATCCTATCGCTTTGTGAGAGGCATGGTGGCATGGATTGGATTCAACCAATGTTCGGTAGGATACGATAGAGAGATCCGCTTTGCTGGAGAAACCAAGTATCCTTTAAAAAAAATGCTCAGCCTTGCCAGCGATGCCATCCTTTCTTTTTCAAACACACCTCTCAAAATTGCAACTTTTATAGGATTTTTAACTTCTGTAACCGCCTTTTTAGGCATTATTTATGCTTTGTATGTTAGATTGTTTACAAAAGAGTGGGTAGAAGGTTGGACCTTTTTAATGATTGCCGTTCTATTAATAGGCGGAATTATATTGCTGGTTTTAGGCATCATTGGAGGCTATGTTGGCCGCATTTATGGCGAAATAAAACAACGCCCACTCTATATAATAAAAGACAAGTTGGGTTTCGACCAATAATTATTTTCGTAAAAGTGTAAAATTCTCATAAAAACTATTATTTTTGTTTTGTGAAATTTGACGGCCAACTAAATAATAAACTGCCAAACATCGGGCAATCGATATTTACAACAATGTCGATGTTAGCAAAAGAAAACCATGCTATTAATTTAGCGCAAGGGTTTCCTGATTTTGATTGCCACCCCGACCTAAAAAAAATGTTTCAAGATGCCATTCAGCAAGGACATAATCAATATGCGCCCATGCCAGGGCTGATGTCTTTGAGAGAAAAAATTGCAGAAAAAACTGAACAACTTTATTCAGCAATCTATCATCCCGAAACGGAAATTACAATAGTGCCAGGCGCAACCTTAGGTATTTATGCGGCCATTAATGCTTTAATTAAAGACAATGACGAAGTTTTGGTAATAGAACCAGCTTATGATTGCTACATTCCCGCCATAGAACTAGCAGGAGGGAAGGCCATAGTTTACGAAATGCTTTATCCCGAATTTAAGATAGACTGGCATCAGCTTAGGAAATTTATTTCCGTTCGCACAAAAATGATAATTATCAATTCGCCCAACAATCCGAGCGGAGCCATTCTCACAGCCGAAGACTTGCAGAAACTAGAAAAAATGATTGCCGGAACAGATATATTGGTATTAAGCGATGAAGTTTATGAACACATAATATTTGATGGATTTGAACACCAATCGGTTGCACGCTTTCCGGCTTTGTCAAATAGGAGTATTATTGTTTCGTCCTTTGGAAAAACATTTCATACAACAGGCTGGAAAACAGGCTATTTGCTAGCGCCAGAGAACATAACAAGTTTAATAAGAAAAGCCTACCAATTCATGGCATTTGCAAGCAACACACCCGTGCAGTTTGCCTACAGCCAAATTCTAGATAGAAAAGATTTATATTTAGAATTGGGTTCTTTTTATCAAGAAAAAAGAGATTTCATGCGGAAAGGGTTAAAATCAACGAACTTTAAGCTATTAGATTGTTACGGAAGCTACTTCCAATTAGTTAATTACGATAAAATAAGCGATTTAGGGGATTTAGAGTTTTCTAAGCTATTAACAATAGAGAATAAAATAGCAACCATTCCTGTTTCGGCCTTCTATAAAAAGAAAAACGACAACCATATATTAAGACTATGTTTTGCAAAAAATATTGAAACCATAGAGAAATCTTTAGAAATATTATGCAAGATTTAAAAATTAATACCATACAAACCCATTTGCATTGGGAGGATATTGATAAAAACATCGCACATTTTGATACCTTAATTAGGGCTAATTCTGCCTGCGACCTAATTGTTCTGCCAGAGATGTTCACAACTGGATTTACGATGAACCCAAGCCAATTCAGCAAACAAGACTTAGAAAAAGGTTTTGCTTTTATTGAGCAATTATCCAATGAATTAAACATAGCCATTTGCGGAAGTTTGGTTAAAGCCAATGCGCATAATACCCAGTACACCAATACGATGGTGTTTCAAGCACCAAAAAAAGAACCAGTATATTATAACAAAAGACACCTTTTTTCTCCTGGCGATGAAACCAAACATTACGAAAAGGGCGCAGAGCGCATCATTATCGAATACAAAAATTGGCGAATATGCCCGCTAATCTGTTATGATTTAAGGTTTCCTGTATTTTCCAGAAACAGAAAAGATTATGACCTATTAATTTATGTAGCCAATTGGCCCGAAGTAAGAAACTATGCATGGGAGACTCTTTTAAAAGCAAGAGCCATTGAAAATCAGGCTTATGTAATAGCTTGCAACAGAGTTGGTTTAGATGGAAAATGCGTAAACCATATCGGAAATTCAGGTATTGTCAATCCAATGGGAGAGTTTGATGCAATTTATGGAAGTGAATCAGTCCATACATCATTAATCTCTTTCTCAACATTAGAAAAATTCAGAAAATCATTTCCTGTATTAGACGATGCAGATGAATTTACATTGTTGATATAATTTTAGTTAAATTTTGCTTTTCATGGACAAAACTAAGGATATTAAGTCTTATAGTATTATTTTTGCCTTTTAATAGTAATAGTAATGGTTAAATCAATTATTTATTAAAAACAACAAATTTTACGCTTCTAATAATTAATGCTCAAATTCAAACTTTCAAAAAAAGTTGTTGCCATAGCAGTATGCCTTTGTGCTATATATTCAATATATGCTCAAAATATTGGAGGGATTGTTGCAAATAAAACAAATCAAAAAAATCTTAACAAAGCCTTGGTCTATATTTTAAATAAAAAGGATTCAAGCGTTATAAAAACAGCCATTACAGATGAAAATGGACGATTTATAATTAAAGATATTTCAGTAGGTAACTATTTAATAAGCTCCAAGTTTATAGGATACATTGATTATTATGCCCCTTTGGCGGTGGTTTTAGAATTCAATCGCATAAAAATAGAAATGGAAGAAGCCGCAATAGAAATGATGAGTGTTGGCAAAACCGCTCAAAAAAATGCTGTTTCACAAAAAAGCGACACCTTAGAGTTTAATTCAAGCAGCTACAAAGTTAATCCAGATGCCACAGTTGAGGATTTGGTTAAAAAAATGCCTGGCATTACAACGGAAGGCGGTGTATTAAAAACACAAGGTGAAGAGATTAAAAAAGTAACAATTGATGGCCAAGATTTTTTTGGTGATGATGCCAATGCAGCCCTCAAAAACCTACCGGCAGAGCTTGTTTCAAAGGTACAGGTTTTTGATAGAATGACAGATCAAGCACAATTTTCAGGCATCGATGACGGCAACTCTCAAAAATCATTAAATATTATTACTAAAAACGGCAAAAATAATGGTCAATTTGGTAAAGTTTATGGCGGCATTGGTACAAAAGATAGATTTGCAGCTGGCGGAAATATCAATATTTTTTCTAAAAACAATAGATTATCTATTATAGGATTGAGCAATAACATCAATCAACAAAATTTTTCATCAGATGATATTACAGGTCTTTTGGGAACAAGCCCCGGTGGGCAAAGGCCTAGCGGAAGAACACAAGGAGGCAGTGGCGGGGCGAGAAATTTTGGAGGAGGAGGAAGTGCTTCAAATTTTTTATCCGGCAATCAAAGTGGTGTAAATACAACACATTCTTTTGGTTTGAATTATAATTTATTAAATCAGAAAAAACTTAAAATTGGTGTCAGCTATTTTTTCAACTATGGTGGCAATAAAAATACTACATTGCTTGACCGCACTTACTTTTTATCCAATGAATTGAATCAATTTTATAGCCAAGAAGACACCACAGACAATAAAAATTTAAACCATAGAATCAACTCAAGATTAGAATATCAATTAGATTCCTTTAATTCATTTATAATAACACCAAGTATTCGATTTCAAAATTCTAGCCTAAGTTCAATTTTTAATGGTAACAACAAAAATGATACTTTAAGACCCATTAATAATACTAAGTCTTCTAATCTAACAAAAAGCAATGCTTATAATTTGAACAATAGCATACTATGGCGAAAAAAGTTCAAAAATAAAACATCAAGTTTGTCTGCAAATGTAACAACTGGTATTAATTCATCGCTAAGAAGCAATGAACTAAATACAAATAATGAATTTTACATTCCATTTAATAGAAACAACAGTTTTCTACAAGAATTTAACAACCCAAGCAGTACCGTAAACTTATCTTCAAACATCTCCTTTTCTCAAATACTCAATAAATCCATGAGCATTGAGGTAAATTATGCGCCTTCATTTATCTTAAATAAAAACGACAAAAAAACAATGACATTTGACAATGGCACACAATCTTTTTCTATTTTGGATACTTTATTGAGTAGTAAATTCAAAAACACCAATATTAGCAATAAGTTTGGACTTAATTATACCATTCAAAATACCAAAACAAGTTTGAGGTTTGGTGCAGATTATAAAATAACGAGACTGAAAGGGCAATCAGAATTTCCAAATTCAAATTTAGTTCAAAAATCCTTTAAAAATATATTGCCAAATTTTATGTTTACACATAAGTTTGATGCCAATAAAAATTTCAGATTATACTACAGAAGCAACACCAATTTGCCGAGTATTACCAACCTGCAAAATGTGATAGACAATTCTAATCCATTGCTTTTAAGTGTTGGGAATCCAAACTTAACCCAAGATTTCAATAATTTTATATTTATGAGATATATTTCTACAAATATTAAAAAAGGCAGAAGCTTTTTTGCTATGATGAATTACAGCGCAACTCAAAATTACATTGGGAACAGCACTTTAATAGCAGAACGAGACACCATAATCAATAATAATATTAAGCTATCAAAAGGCGTTCAGCTTTCATTACCAGAAAATCTAAGTGGTTACCAAAGTTACAGAACATATACAAATTATGGCGCAACAATAAAAAGTATAAAATCAAATATTAATGGCAATTTAGGCTACAATTACACCCAAACACCTGCAATGATAAATGGGGTCAAAAACCTAAGTAAAAATAATGCTGTCAACGCAGGCGCCAACTTGTCGAGCAATATTAGCGAAAAATTAGACTTTAATATGGGTTATAGTTTTAATTATAACTTAATAGAAAACACATTGCAAAAAAAATTAAACAATATATTTATTATTCAAAACTTTAATGTAAAAGTTAATTATATGCCAAAAAACTACTTAGTTATAAATTCAGAATTAAACAGAAGTGCCTATTCAGGCCTTGGCGCAAGTTTCAATCAAAAAATATGGCTTTGGAATGCAGGAATTGGATACAAATTTACAAAAAGCAAGCGCGCAGAAATTAAAATTTCTATATTTGATATATTGAATCAAAACAATGCTATCAGCAGAACTATTAATGAAAACTACATAGAAGACAATTTTACAAAAGTGCTAAACCGTTTTTATATGCTAATATTTACATACAATGTTAGAAACTTCAAAAACAATAGTATAAAATAAAAAACATATAAATTTTTGGAAATTGAAATAAAATATTAAATTTGCCTTTCAAAAATATATAATCATGGAAGTAATAGGAAAATTAAAAGTTATTGACGAAATTAAAGTAGTAGGAGCGAGCGG
>JBDNIM010000434.1:0-4496 GCA_041688295.1 Bacteroidia bacterium | reverse complement strand
GTTCACAGTTTTAAAAAACCGTTTCCTAATGCAGTTTCTTCAGCCTTAACCTCTGGTATGGCAAATGGGCCAGATGGAAAAATTTATGTTTTTATTATTAATAAAATTTACACCATTAATTTCCCTAATAAAAGAGGAAGAGCTTGTAAAATTACCTATTGGGATAGTTTGCAATATATGAATTATGGCAATTTTCAAAAACATAACAGTTTAAATATTTTTTCCCTACCCAACATCTACATGCCCGAGCGCAAGTTGTTTTTTTCTGCCAGCACAGATGCTAACCCCTGTACAGATACTACCACCATTACATACCGTGGCGATAGCTCGTTTTATAAATTGGTATGGTATTTTGGAGATGGCGATAGCCTAGTGCAAACAGCACCCAATATAAAAACAGGGATGAAAATAAAACATGTTTACCAACAAGATGGTGTGTATGAGCTGCGCTTAAAAAGCTTCCATGCCGTTTGCAATCGCATGAAAGAATATGCAGACAGTTTGTTGGTTAAAAAAACACCTTTGCTCAAGCAGTTTCAAAAACTGCAAAACCACGCCTGCTATCAAGATTCTTTGATGCTGCGCATCACCCAACAAAATGCACACCAATTGCGGTGTCAATGGGGCAATTTTTTAGCTGACACAGTGCTGCTGTCTGCTGCAACGGTAAGTGTTCGCCATGTTTACCCTTCAGAAAAAAAACAGTTGCTAAACTTTTCGCTCATTGCTAACAATGGCTGCAAATTCAATTGGAAAGACAGTATTAATAGCGTTTTTCATCCAAAACCTGTCTCTCAAATCATAGTTAATAAAGACACCTTGCTGTCTTTAAAAATAAAAGAAAAGGAAAAAGTATTTTCATCATGCGATCCATTTAATTTGACTGTAAAAGAAAGCAATCCTGAGGTGGTTTTGTTGGTGCTGAAACAAAATCAAGATAGTTTTGTCAGTCAAAGCAAAACCATTCAAGTTCAAAATAGCCACACTTCTTTTGGTTTTAATACCCAAAAAAAATACATAACCATTAGCTACAATCAATTCAATTGTTTTTCAACCGATACTTTCATTAGTGTTGTGTATCCGCAACCCAAAGCCGTTTTTCGATTGCAGAAAGACAGCCAATGTTTAAAAGGAAATGCTTTTCAATTTGTTAACCAAAGCCAATATGCTGGCCATCCAGATAGTGTGGCATATTCTTATTTTTGGAACAATGTGGCCAAACAATCGCTCAAAAACTCTTTTGCAGACACAGGGCTGCAACATTTTAAAGCCATTATAAATACAGAATTGGGTTGTTCTGACACTGCAAAGCAATCGTTTAGAATATTGCCCCACCCAAAAGCTTTGCTTGGCTTTAATAACCTAGCGGCTTGTTTAAATCAACACCTTTTTAAAGTTTTGCCAAGCAATGCCCACCTCTATACATTGTTGTGGGGCGATGGGGCTCAAAATAATGTTCAAAACCAAACCACCGACCATCAATATGCCACCGCAGGGAAATATGATTTTATGGCCATAGCCACAGACCAAAACCAATGCAAAGACAGTGTTTATCAAACACTAGAAGTTTTTGCGCATCCCATAGCCGATTTTTTATTGAGCAAAGATGAAATTTGTGTAAACCAACAACCTTTTTCTGTGCAAACACAAACCACCTACTCTGATGTAAATTCATTGAAAAATACGCTCTATTTTGGGTCAGATGAAGAGAGCCAAAGCGGCAATTTTAGTTATCCTTATCAGTTTGCTTCTGTTGGCACATTTGCCATCCAATTGGTTTCTGAAACCAACAAAGGTTGCAAAGATTCTATTTCAAAAAATATTACAATACATCCCTTCACGGATTTTAGTTTTGAAATGAAAGACAATTTATGCCTTGGCGAACTGCAAGAAATAGCACTAAATTGGCAAAACACCAACAAAATGGCCTTTGAAATAAAGCAAGGCAGCAACATTCAAACCACCGAAGTGGCATTGGGAAAACAAACAGAAACCATTAACTACATAGCTAATCAAAAAGGCCGTTTTCAAACGGAAATAAAATCTATAAACGAAAATGGTTGCGCGCTTACCAAAGATTTGGAATACACAGTTTTCGGTTTGCCCACAGCCAATTTCGATTTCAGAAAAACAGAAAGCCAAGCGGAATCTACTTTTTTTCAACTCAACGACCGCAGCTCCGCAGCCACAGAATGGAATTGGCGCATTTTGCTCAATGGACAATTGTATGAAAGCCAAGCGCAAAACCCCGAAATAAAATTTACGGATACTGGCAGAGCAAAAGCCTACTTATTTATAACAGACCAAAACAATTGCAAAGACAGCACCTCAAAAAACTTGTTGGTGTATCCAAGTTTTGTGTTCTTTTTTCCCGAGGCCATTTCAGCCAACAACGATGGCTTAAATGAAACTTTCAAAGTAAGTTCGCCTTTTTTTATCATACAATATGAATTAGAGATTTTTAACCGCTGGGGACAAAAAATATTTGAAACCAACAACCCAAGCCAAGCTTGGCAAGCAGAATTAGAAGGCGTTTACTTATACCGTGTTTTTATCAAAGATTTGGACAATAAAATAAAAAATCAAAGTGGAACAATTACTGTTTTGAGGTAGTTTCTTTTTACGGGAGAGGCCTTTGGCGATTTGGTTATAGGGAAACGCCAAACATCGCGTCTCTATCCCCCCAAATAAACCGAATTTGTTTAAACCGAAATCCAAAAAATTGGCATCTAAAATTAGGGGACATAAATCTGCAGTGACGATTTTTGAACGAAAAAACAATATTAGATTTAATTGGCAATTTGTTTATCACGAGCATATTATACCAATTCTAATATTAAAACTTCTTAAGCAAAAATAGCGGCTAATATTTTTTGCACAATCCTTTTAATTTGATGCAAACTTCTTATTTTTGCAAAAAGAAATGTTTTATGAAATTAGGCTTTCCTTTTGCAAAAACATGGATTTTAATTCCCCAAAAAACTAAAAAAAACTAAAAAATGAAAGACCATAAAGATTTGATAATTGACGGATTTAGAAAAATGGATGTATCTATGCTTGAGATATTGTTAGACGATAAATTAACTTATCAAGAAGTTTCCAAAGCCGTTTTTTTAAAGAAATTAGATTCCGTTTTTAAAAAGCTAAAAGCAAAAGGCGACACTTTTTTAATTTCATATAGGGGCGTATGCGTTGGGTGCAGCAATAAAGGTTGCGGGGGCTATTCATTTGTGGGCAACCACTCTCGGACTTTTCTCGATTTGGTTTTTGAAGAGGATATCGAAAGATTTACTGATATTTATTCTTGTCATGACCTTGCTACCGATGATAAAAAGATTGAGACCAAAGAAAAACTAACAATTTCGCTTAGTGCTAAGGAAATGAACGGTTATATTGAAACCGTAGAAGATATTATTCGGAATCAAACCTATTTAAATGCATTAGAATGCGAATTAATAAACCAAAAAGAGCCTTTGTATAAATATCAATATAAAGAATGGCTCGAAAAATATGAAGAGCTATTCGATTATGACAATTATCACGAAATTAAATCAGATGAAGTAGATGCATTTTTTGAATTAAGTCATAGTTTGTCGGATTTAAAAACATTTTCAAAGTTTAATAAAAAGTCAAAAAAGGGAATCATTGCTTATAAAAAACTGGATTTAAACAACGAATCATCGCTACTAAAATGGTTGGTTGAATATGAAGAAGTTGGGCTTAATGTGCTATTATTTAACCACAAATTTGCAGAATATAAATCATCGGAAAGCGAAGAATATTTTATGGTTTCAAATTTTAAAATAATGAAACTTGACTTTGAAAACATTGTTGAATTTTTGCCTTTGTTTAGCCCAAACTATTACAAAATGCTTGAAAAATACGATACCACTACTTTAGAAGAAAAACATTTGGCATTAAAAAAATGTGATCAAATACACGACTTATTTTCTTTATCCTACCACCTAAATAAAAAAGGGTTGTAAAAAAAACAGATTTGGGGTTAAAATAAGAATCTTGATTTTCATGTTTCAGATTTTTAAATGGGCTTTAAAAAGAAACATAACTATATTATATTTGCATAACATAAAAGAACTGTTATGAAAAAAGGCAAAATAAAATCAAACGAAAAACAGTTGCGGGCAGAGCATTTCAATAAATTTGTGAAAAATATTGATGATTCATTAAAAAGTTGGATTTAAAGTTTAGAGTAAAGGATATACCTGCAAAAAATTTTGAATTTTTTTATAATTTCAGAATAGTTTCGCCCAAGATTTTAAGAGTGGATATGAAAGGGCCAAAATCAAACGCATTTAAAGAAGAGGAATATAGACCATTTTTAAGAGATATTACACATGTAAATATAGCAGACAGATTGGAAAAGTTTTTGGAATTATAATTAAACAAAGAAATATATCCCCCCTGTTTTTGTTTTATTTTTTACGAGAGATAACAAAATTTAGTAAATGCCTAAGACTTTCATTAAATTCATTTTG
>JBDNIM010000433.1:0-3071 GCA_041688295.1 Bacteroidia bacterium | reverse complement strand
TATTAATATTTTGTGGAAATAAAAATATTAATAAAAACACAAAAACAATCATCGTTTATAAAGATTTACAAAAAACACATTGGACAATTTAATAAAAAAAACAAAAAAAGGTTTATTTTAAAAAGAAAGGTTTTATTATTGCAACATGTCAAATAAAGAATCGTGGGGCTCTCGGATTGGGCTAATTTTAGCAATGGCGGGCAATGCAGTTGGTTTAGGAAACTTTTTGAGATTTCCGGTTCAAGCCATACAAAATGGTGGAGGCGCCTTTATTATTCCATATTTGGTTTGTTTTTTGCTGATGGGGCTTCCTTTGCTTTATGTTGAATGGGCAATGGGCCGTTTTGGCGGAAAGTTTAATAACCATTCTACCCCTTTTATTTTAGATAGTTTTGATAAAAGAAGGTTTTGGAAATACATTGGTGTTTTCGGAATTTTTACCAATGTTGCAGTTGCAGCATACTATTGTTATTTAGAAAGTTGGACATTAAGCTATGTTTGGCATTCTGTTAGCGGCACATTCTCTGGAAAAACGCAAGCAGAAATCGCTGAATTTTTTGGAAACTATGTGTCTTTAAACACAGCTGAACCAATTATATTTTGGGTTATTTGTTTGGTTTTTAACACTTGGATATTGAGCAAAGGACTGAAAGGCGGAGTTGAGAAAACAGCTAAAATAGGAATGCCTTTGTTAATTTTGTTTGGTGTAATTCTAGCAATTAAAGGTATTACCCTGCAAGCAGGCGATAACAATGCTATTAATGATGGCACTGTTGGATTAAATTATCTTTGGACACCCGATTTTGCCTCGATATGGAACTTTAAAGTTTGGTTGGCCGCTGCCGGACAAATATTTTTTACCCTTTCGCTTGGAATGGGTTCCATACATTGTTATGCATCCTATTTGAAAGAGCAAGACGATATTGCTCTGAATTCTCAAACGGCTGGTTGGATGAACGAATTTGTAGAGGTTGTTTTGGGTAGTTCTATTCTAATTCCAATTGCGATAGGTTATTTAGGTATTGATAAAGTTGTAGAAATGACCCAAACTGGCGGGCTTGGTCTTGGGTTTAAAACATTGCCTTACCTGTTTCAGCAATGGGGACCAATGTTAGGTGCTATTGCTGGAGTTATGTGGTTTGGACTGTTGTTTTTTGCTGGGGTAACATCCTCTTTGGCTATGGGCACACCTTGGATAGGATTTTTGGAAGATGAATTTAACTGGAAACGAAAAAATGCAGCTTGGTCTTTTGGCTTAGTGGTTTTTATTTTAGGTTTGCCAACTGTTTTATTTTTCAATCAAGGGGTTTTTGATGAATACGACTATTGGGCAGGAACCGTCTCCTTGGTTGTTTTTGCCATGATAGAAATCATCTTGTTTTCGTGGGTATTTGGTATTGATAAAGGATGGAAAGAAATTAACATGAGTGCAGATATTAAAGTACCATTGATTTATAAATTTATCATCAAATTTGTAACCCCTGTTATTCTTTTGGTTGTTTTTATTGGCAGTTTGGAGAGTATTTGGAACACAATCAATCACACAGATTCAAAAGAACAAATCGCATTTGCAAATAATCCTGAAAAACTGATTGTTCAAATGGACGATATTTTATCCAAAGATTTAGTTAACATTGATAAAGAAATTATTTTAAATGGAACGGATATTATGAACAATGCAATTCTTTCTAAAGATCAAAAAGCAAGTATTTTTGATTATAGAACAAATAAAGGATTGTTTGAAAAGTATAGCGCAACTGATTTTGACAAAAAAACATTTATTGCAGAAACTGAAAAAACCATTAAATATAAAAATATTTCCCGTCCATTTTTATTACTCATTTTTGGGATAATTTCTTGGATGGTATATTTAGCTAACAAAAAAAGAAAATCAATTAACTAATCTAAAAAAAGATGAACACAAGCGCCCTAATAACAATGGTTATTTCAATGTCAGCCGTAATTTTTATGACTGGCTATTACTTTATAAAAGTTTTAAAAACACCCGCAAAAAACCCCAAAGATGATAGTTTTGACAAAACAAATTAATAAAACATGAAAGACTCACTTAATCCAATTACGGTTTCCGATTTTCGCTCCACCCTTATAGTTTCTGAAATTGTTGTAACGGCAATCGTTTTCATAGGGTTCTATTTGGTCTTTAATCAATTTAGCAAAAAAAACAAAGCATTTAAAGATAAAAACGCAAATAAATAATGGAAAAAAATATGAAAGACAGACGCTATATAATTAGTGGAGCAGGCAGTGGCATAGGAAGAGCCATTGCTTTTAAACTCGCAAGCGAAGGTGCTGGCATTATTTTAGCAGGAAGAAATGAAAAAAAACTTGAACAAACGCTGAAATTATTGCCGTCTGGCAATCATTTGGTGGTTACAACAGATATTAGACACAAAGAAAACTGCGAAGAGGTTTCTCGAATATTGAGCGGCACTCATTTAGATGGTATTATTTCTAATGCTGGTGTGGGTGGCGAAAATTATTATGGAGAGGATGACCGTTGGAATGAGATTATAGACACCAATCTATCTGGTACATATTACTTTGTGAACTCTTTTTTAAACCAACTAAAAGAAAGTAATTCACCTAACAAACATGTGCTTTTAACTTCTTCTGTTTTGGCTAAATTAGGGGTAAAAAATTACACCGCCTATTGCGCCTCCAAAGCTGGATTGTTAGGTTTAATGCGCAGTTGGGCAATGGATTTAGCCGAAGATCATATTTTAGTAAATGCTATTTGCCCTGGATGGGTAAACACAAATATGGCAAAAGAAGGCATGCACGGTATTGCATCAGGTTTAGGAATTAGCCTCGATGAGTTTAAAAAAATAGCGATGCAAAGTGTGCCTTTGGGCAGAATGGCCGAACCAGAAGAAATAGCAGATTTAGTGCATTATTTATTATGCCAAAAAGCAATCACAGGTCAGGTTATAGACATCAACTGCGGCAGTGTGATGAGCAGTTAAAAATCGAACTTTATGCCTTGTGCCAAAGGCAATGAATCCGAATAATTAATGGTATTTGTTTGTCTGCGCATGTAGCCTTTCCAGCTA
>JBDNIM010000432.1:0-4534 GCA_041688295.1 Bacteroidia bacterium | reverse complement strand
TTTTTACGCTTAAGTTCGAAAAAAACAATCAAAAACTTATCGAAATGCATCAAGCGGACTCAAATTTGAATGTTTTTTTGGTTACCACAGTGGGAAACTTGACCAATTTTGGGTATGATTTTAATGTAAGAGTAGAAAACGACAAGCTGTTTAAAAAACAAATGGTATTGGTTTTTGAAGAAATGAAAGACAAAACAAAATTAAACTATGTTTCAATAGAAAATGGTGAAATTAAACAGAAAAACAATGTTGTGATCAATCATAAATTTAGTGAATTATATTTTGGCAATGCCACAATGGATAAAAAAGGGGATTTGTTTATTTTATATACATTTTCGGAAAAATTTAAGAGCAAAAATTCAGAGGATTTTTACCATTATTTGTTAAGTGTTAATATTAATGAAGCCACTTTTTCAGAATCTTTAATCAATAATCAAACAACATTTTTGTCTAATTCTAAAATTGAATATAATGCAGAAAACAAAACTATTTATGTAGGAGGTTTTTATGGAAATGGAATTGAAGACCAAAGCAAAGGGTTTTATATTGTGCAGCAAGATGCTGAAACTTTTAAAATAAAAAACACTGTTTTTTCAGAGTTCGACCGAAACATTGTGGCGCAAATTATTGGCAGAAAACAAGAGCAACGGGGCGAGCAAACAGATAAATTTGTTGTCAAAGATTTAATTTTGAAACAAGACGGTGGCTTGGTTATTATTTCAGAAAAAACATATGTAAGCACCCAAAACGAAGTGTTTTACATCAACGGGGTGCCACAAAGCAGCTATTCTAAAGTGTACAATAACGAAGAAGTGTTGATGTTGAGCATTAATATTAACGGTTTGATGGATTGGTATGATATTATTAATAAAAGTCAATCATCTATTAATGATGGTGGCTACTATAACGGTATTATTGTCAATGTTTCTGACGATAAAATTAATGTAATATACAATGACCGATTAAGCGCAAATGCAGATATTATAATAGTTTCATATTCGGAAATAGGCTTGCTTGGCAAAAAGACTTTATTTAAAAACGATCAGTTTTATGCACTTGTTATCCCTGTAGAATCAAAACAAGTTTCGGGCAATGGCATAGTTATTCCAATTATTCAAAACAGAGAAAGCACCTACATAAAACTAATATTTTGATTCGTTTCTTTACAAACACTTATAACCACACATTTATCGGACTACTTGTTTTGAGCATTGCCTTTGGCATTACAGGCATTTTTAATCCTTATGTTAACACCACAGCACCATTAGCGGTTAACTATTTACAGCAGTTTTTCAACACTATTAATCACTACCATATTTTGGGGGTGTTTATAAATACTTTGATGATAACGATTACGGCAGTTGTATTCAATAATATTTGCAACAAACACGAACTGACCATTTTGCCAAGCTATTTGCCAGCATATTTTTTTATTATTTTTAATTGTATTTTTATTGATCAATATTACGCAGGTCCTGTTATTTTTGTAAACTATTTTGTCATTCTTTCTTTGGGGGCCATTTTAAATCTTTTTGACTCTGAAAGCCCATATTTTTCTTTGTTCTTGGCTTCTTTTTTAGCAGGAATTAGCACCCTTCTTAATATTTCTTACATCGCTTTTTTTGCGATTGTTTTAATTGGCATTAATATATTTAGACCCTTCAATATTAGAGAAAATATATCTGCTTTTATTGGTTTTGCTATGCCGCTTTATATTGGCACAATGGTAAACTATTTGATTAATGACAACTTTTTGCCTTATCAAATATTTTTCCCCGATTATGGAAACTATCAAAAATTTCAATGGGTTTTTAATTCTGCTTTGCCAGCCATTGCTATTATTGCCGTTTTGGGATTTATTAGAATGTATCAAAATTTTTATCGAAACTCGGTAAAACAAAAGCGCGCCATACAATTGATGATTTTAATCTCTATTGCTTGTATAATTTTAGTTTTTACAGGAAAACAAAATAGCAAACAAGAGTTTTCTTTCTTGGCCATTCCATTGTCATATTTTTTTTCTTTTTATTTCACCAATAGTAAAACCAATTACTTTAAAGAATTTTTGAATATTTTATTGTTGGTTATCATCGTTTTCTTTTTATTTAATTCTATTTAAAATGTTTGCAATTGTCGATATTGAAACCACTGGCGGCAATGCAGAAAACGACAAGATTACAGAGATTGCAATTGTTGTTTATGATGGCGAAAAGATTGTTGATACCTATTGCAGCCTTGTGAACCCAGAGCGAAGCATTCCTTTTTATATTACCCAACTTACGGGTATTAGCAACGAAATGGTGGAAAATGCGCCTCCTTTTTATGCCATTGCAAAAAAGGTTTTAGAACTTTTGGAAAACTGCACTTTTGTAGCCCATAATGTTCGGTTTGATTACAATTTTATTAAAAATGAATTTAAAAGTTTGGGATTCAATTTTCAAAAGAAAACCCTTTGCACTGTTAGGCTTAGTAGAAAAGTTTTTAAAGGTTTGCCTTCTTATAGCTTGGGTAAATTGTGCGACAGTTTGGGCATTCAGTTAAAAAACAGACACCGTGCGCTTGGCGATGCAGAAGCAACTGCCATTCTTTTTGATAAAATACATAAAACACTGCGAGAAACAGATAGCAATTGGCATAACGATGAAATTAAACAAACACCCATTCCGCCCTTGCTCGACCAAAATGCAATTGAACAAATACCAGAATTAATGACTGGCATTTATTATTTTTATGACCAAAATGGGACGATTATTTACATTGGCAAAAGCAAAGATATTAAAAAACGGATTGTTCAACATTTTGCAATTGGAAACACTGGTAGCAGAAGAGGATTGCAAATGAAAAATGAAATTGCTTCTATTGGTTATGAACCCACTGGCAACGAGCTTGTCGCATTGCTTTTTGAATCAAATGAAATAAAAATACACAAGCCTATCTATAATATTCAACAAAAGAAGATTAGAGCCATTCCTTGTTGGGGTATTTATTCGGAGATGGATGCCTTAGGTTATGTCAACCTAAGCATAAAGCCATTTACAAATGAAATTAACTTAATTACAACTGCCGAAAGCAGCATGAAAGCGAGAGCTATTCTTTATCAAATGGTAGAAAAACATCAACTTTGTCTTTCTAAAACGGATTTAAACAGCATAAAAGGCCCTTGTTTTAATGCCCAAATAAAAAAATGCAGAGGTGCGTGTACCCAAAAAGAAGAACCAGAAAGCTATAACCAAAGAGCCGCTGAGTGTTGCAATTATCTAAACTTTAGCAACGAAAGTTTTATTTTGATTGGCAAAGGAAAAACCCCAAATGAAGCTTCGATTGTTCATATTGAAGAAGGGTTTTATAAAGGATTTGGGTTTATTTCCACAGAATTTTTGCAAGGGAGTGTTCTGCAGTTGATAGAAGCCATTAAACAACATCCACACAACAGAGATATCCAACAAATTTTATGCAGCCCTGCAGCCAAATTAATGAAAAAATTGAAGTACAATAAAAGCCAAATTAGCAATAGCATTTGGTAAAAAGCAATCCTTTTTTCAATTTTAAATAATATTCAAAAGTATCCCATTTAAACAATTTTTTCCAGAGACTTAACATTATTTTTACTCTCAAGAACGGACACAGATTTTTGAAGCAACATCGAGTTAGTGATTGTAATTATTTCGCCAGTTCTGGTTTTTAGATGGACAAAAAAGTAAGTCAAATCAGAAACTTCCCCTTCAATTGGAAACTCTTTGTCCAATATTTTTAATGTATCACCAATTTTTAAAGGATGATTAAAAAACAATAATAAACTCGATGTTATGTTAGAAAGCAAAGACCATTGAGCAAAAAAAGCAATACCTAAAGCTGTTAAAATTGTGCCAACAAAAACGGCTATTTCATTTTGATTAAGTCCCCAAATTGCTGAAAATAGGATAATGGCCGTTAAAAAAGAAATTAGGTGAACCGCTTTGATAATCATTTTTCTTCGACCCCGCTGTAAATGAGTATTTTTTAAAGAGTTATTTACAAATTTTTTGGTAATAAAGTGTATAATTACATAGCCAAAAAGAACTATTAGACTTTCTATAATTTTAATTTTTATGGGTTCCATTTATTCTATATTTAATTTAATTTGATTATCTTTCCAACAATAAAGTCTGAGTAAGTTATACTAATTCTAATTATAAGATAGGCCAAACTATTATATCCCGAAGTTTCGGGAGTAAACGCCTATATAGCTTAAAAATGGACAATCAAGTGCAGTGCTGATTGGACTAATTTGAAATCATAATTGGTATTATAAACCGTCTTTTTATTGGGGCGTAAAAATAAATAAAAAAAAGCATTTTTTTGAAATCACATTTTTAAATCACTAATGTCCGATAAAACTTTAAAAAACGATTTTTTGAAAATTTAGTAATTACTAATCAGCTAGTTATGTTTTTTATTATATGTTTTCTAAAAACACGCTAACCAAAAAGCATTAATTGGTCTTTATAATTTGTTTGTGTATCCCAGTTTTTTTCGGGATTTTCAAAAAAATTCA
>JBDNIM010000431.1:0-5007 GCA_041688295.1 Bacteroidia bacterium | reverse complement strand
CGGTTTTGCTGATGGTAAACTTTGGCATTTGAACCACATAAAACTCACAAGAGCGGAATTCGTATTCACGATTGGGCCAACAGCGTTGTTCATTGGCATTGATATTAAACAAATAAGGATTGTTTATTGCTTTTCCTAAAGCAGGGTTCCATGCAATTTTTAATTCAATATTGTTGGTGCCAGGTTGGCTTTCAAAAAAAGCACCACCAGGCAAGTTTTGATAAACTTGATAAGCAATAGTGTCGGCAATGGTTTGATTAACGGCCATGGTATCGCGCAAACGAATAGTGACGGTGTCTCTTTTGTTGGCGCAAGCATATTTGCGCAGGGGGAAGTTTTGAATAAAAACAGGGAGATTCGAATTTGGATTAAATGACCTTGCTGTTAAATAATCTACGATCCTAACTTGTTCAGATACCAACACTTTTTTATTTAGATTATTATTTTTATGGGTTTTAATTTTAATGCAAAATAAATTATTTCCAATATAATTAAATTTAGAATTATGATGTAGTGAAATCCCTGTTTTCGGGTTTAAATAAAACCCTTGGGGTGGGTTAGATTCAGGCCTTGGTACACAGGGAGCACTAGTCCTGCAAAATGAATTGATATAATAATTAATTGAATTCCCTGAAGTAAAAGGCCAGAATGCTTTTGTAGAATAAACTTTTGGTTGTGATAATTCATAGGTAACGCTATCATCTTGATCAACTATTAAACCAAAATCTATCTGAGTGTTTCCTTGTCTGTATATTCTGTATAGATCATTAATCGGTTCAAATGTTCTAAATTTAGCCGATTTATCTCCTTTTTTCCAATTATGGCATCTATCAATGCTAAAATAACTATACTGACTATCTGTTTGATTTCCAAATTTTAATTTTTCAAAATTTAAAATTTGATCTGAAATAAAACCTCCTTTAAATACGATATCAATTAAACAAGCCGAATGTTTATCTAAAGTATCTTTAATGGATTGTTTATCAAAATTTACAACTCCCGAATAACGATAAATAGTATAAGTAAAAGAACTATTACTACAAATACCATTTGAAGCACACAAATTATTACCTATGCAATAAAAATAATCAGGCACAAAAATACTATCTCTGTATGCTTTCAAATCATTTATTAAAGAAATGTTTTTATGAAAAACTGATACAAAAACTGAATCTGGAAATTTGTTTTCTGTATAGACATTAAAAATATACCTATTTCTATAAGTATAAAATACAAATTTCAACTTATTGCTGTCAGTCCATTCAAATTCATTTTGATATTTATTAGATGTATGAATTCTTGTTTGCGATAGTAAATTAAAACAACCACCATATAATAAAATAAAATAAAATATTATTTTCATAAAAAAATCTCATTACTTTAGTTGCAATTGTCGGAGTTTAAATTTAATGCAGCCTTACTATTATATACCTCAGTATCGTTTAAGCTATTAATACTAAAGAGAGAGATGGTCAAAATTAACTTCATCGCCATTTTGCAATTGGCAGCTAATGTTGTAATCTTGTTTTTCATATCTTTGTTTTTATTTAATTTTAAATGCAAAGCAAATACTTTTAAATTCATTATGCAAACTTTCCTTTTTTATAAGACACAAGGTTTTGGGTTTTGTTGCAAAAATATTTGTTATTGTAAGAAACTTGCCTATTGCTAAATACTGCAAGATATGGCGTGGCGAAACAACCTTCAATAAATGTTGCTCGCTCTCAAAAAAGCAATAGCTTTTTCTAAATCTTCGGGAGAATCGATGGCGGGACTTGCGAAATTGGTTTTTTCTAATTTTATATGAAATCCATTTTCCAACCAACGCAATTGCTCAAGGCTTTCGGCTTTTTCTAAAGCGCTGGTTTTCAGTGTTTTTAAATCTTTGATTACAGAAGTCCGAAATCCATATATGCCAATGTGGCGGTAATATTCATGCAGAGTTGCCCAGTTTTCTGTTGTTTGCCCCCTAAAAAAAGGAATGGCTTGGCGAGAGAAATAAAGGGCTTCTTGCTTTGAGTTAAACACAACTTTCACCACATTTGGACTTTGCAAATCTTCGTTTGTGTCTATTTTTTTTATTAAAGTGGAGATGTCGTTTTTCAGCAATGCAGTTCTGAGTTGTTCTATTTGTTGGGGGGCAATGAAAGGTTCATCACCTTGCAAATTGATTAAAAAATCATAGTGAAGTTTTTGTTTTTCAAGCACTTCAAAACATCTGTCTGTGCCACTTTCGTGGGTTAAAGATGTCATTTCGCATTGCCCAAACGCCATTACATGGTCAAAAATTTTTTGGTTGTCGGTGGCAACAATAATATCTGCATCAAAGTTTATTTTCTTTGCTTGCAAATAGGTTCTTTTGATAAGGCTAATGCCTTCAATTTCGACCAATGGCTTGCCTTCAAACCTTGTGGAACCAAATCGGGCAGGGATTACAATTAATGTTTTCATGATTTTTATTAGAAGCCAACGCTCAATCCAATTTTAATGCCAAATTTTCTTGCCCCAGGGCTGTTCAAATGCGTTAACCTATGGACAGCCACCACTTGCAACACCTTGAAAATATTTTCTATGCCATAAGCCACTTCCATATACGGCTCTTTGTTTATAAGGTTATTGATACACGAAACGGGCAAAGCATAATTATCTTTTCTTGGTATAATATCAATGTTTTTTTTGCTTAAAGTGCCCATCACCATGCGGCCTTCTACAAATTCTCTCCATTTTAGTTTTTTCAACAAAGGGATTCTATTAAAAATAGCACCATTAAAATGGTGTTCCATTTTAAAAAACAAACTTTGATCGGTAATAAACTCAAAAAAGTTCATTAAATTATAGGCAGATGTGTTGTAAATAAAAGATTGGTTCCCTCTGTGAACCTCCAACAATGGATAAGGAAGTTTTTCAAAAATCTTGGTGCCAGAAAGTGTAAAATCTGTGCGCCCCCAATAGCCAAAACTCAATCCTTTTTCAATGGTAACAGTTGCTCTGTTATAATCAAAACGACTGCCAAACACGCCTTTTATGCCCCTTGTGTAATTTAAAGACAAAGCAAAAGCACCAGGCTTAGATTGTTTTACACGCTCGTTGTCGTTCAATAAATAATATTCTCTTGGCGCCCAACGCAAGCCAAAAACCAATCCAGCATTGGTAAAATTGCTCGATATTTGGGTAGAATCTGTCAAATTGGTTTTATAAGCGAAATTAAATGTTTTAATTGGTTCAAATTTATACTCTTTATGAAAAAAGAGCACTTGTGTATTCCAGCCTTTGGTAAATTCGCTGTTTAACCATACTTTGCTTTCTTTGCTTCTGTTTAATTGATTGGCGGCAAAAATAGAAACAGCCGTAAATAGATTGCTAGAGCCATAATAATCATCATTGACCCCAATTTGCTCTACATCATTTTTATAAGACAATCCTGCGATTGTCCAATGTTTTCGATTCAAAACCCTTTCATATTGTCCTTTATATTTCCACAATTGGTCTTTGAAACCATAAGCTGTGTAGCCACTAAATATATTTTTTTTGCTAAAAGAAAAATTTGTTTTTGCACCAATCCTCAATCGGCTTCCTTCTATGGCATTGAATCCATAAATTAAGGCATAAGGACCAATATCAAATTTTCCAAACCGCTTGTATCCATTAAAAACGATGTTAATAAACTCAACATAATTTCTAATCACAGGCACATTCGTCAAGGTATCTATTTTTGCCAAAGCCCGTTTTTCATCGTTTGATAACTTTTCGTGTCTTGCTGTGTCCCAAAAGGCATCCGATTTTTGGGTTGCGTCATCATTCAATTCCACAGGGACATCAAAAAACTTAGACGATAATTCTTTGTTGGCTACCAAGTTTTTATACGAATTGCTAAAAGTGGCAATCATTCCAGCCGAGTTTTTTGAGATTTCTGCAATGTCAATTAACACCCTCGATTTTACGGGAACAAGCACGCCCTGTGGTGTTCGTTCCAACTCTTGCGTAATTTTCAATTTTTCAATGAAATTCAAATTGGCTTTGTTTGTAACACTCAAGGTAAGTTTTCTTAATGCAAATGTGCTGTCTTCAATCCAAATATACCCTGTGAAAACAAGGTCTAAAGGGTTTTTTGGAGAAACCTCAATTTGGAATATTTTACGGTCGGAATTCGGTTCATAATAAGAGCCAATAAGTTTATATTCATAATAATTAAAGGCGTTTTTGCTTATTGGAGAAATAAAGTTTTTTTCTAAAATGGGAAGAATATTGTCGTTAAAATTATATTGTTGAAATGTGGACCCAAGCAACTGGGAAAGAAAGCTGCCATCCTCCACCCCCACGCCTTTTACGCGCGAAGCAATGATAACTTCCTTGATTAATTTGGGATTGTTATTGAAATAAAACCTGCTTATATTCTCGGATAAAAAAATGGGCAACACTTCTTTCATAGAATCTTCGCTCAATGAAGAAATTGTGTCAAATATCCTATTTACGCTCCTAAGCATTCGCCTAGATTTGAATTTTTCGGAAACATTGTTGATTGCTATTTGAACCTTTGTAAAACTCTCGCACTCAGAAGACCGCAGATTTTCGATATTATAAATTTCTTTGTTGTTTTGTGCGTTTTTTATAATTCTGAGCGCTTTATTTACCTTGGTTTTTGTGCCAATAGACCTATAAATCATAACATCTTGCTCCATGATGATATTAACCGTTTGGGCAATTCCGCTCTTTATTTTTATATTTCTTGATTTATAACCAACATAAGTAAATGTGATTGAATCAACATTTTGGTCTGTTTTTATCTCAAATTCTCCACTAAAATTAGAATAACCACCAGCCTCTGTGCCAATAAAAAAAACACCGACACCGGTTATGGGTTCGTTAGTTTTTTGGTCTATAACCCTTCCTTTTACAATTGTATTGTTTTGCCCAATTAAGTTTATTGCTTGAAAAAAGATTACTGAAAACAGAAAACGCATAAACCGCAAAGATATGCATATCTTTAATTTTTTAATGATTTTAATT
>JBDNIM010000430.1:0-1652 GCA_041688295.1 Bacteroidia bacterium | reverse complement strand
TTTTTAAACCACTAAAACTGTATTGATAATCGGGTAATTTAGAAATTGGAAAAGCAAATACTTTTGGGTTGCCAGTTTCAGCCATTTGGTCAATTAATGGTCCGCCAGGGTAAGGGAGATTTAGCATTTTTGCAGTTTTGTCGAATGCTTCGCCAGCTGCATCATCAATTGTGCTGCCAATTATTTCCATATCGGAAACACTTTTAACCAAAATTATTTGTGTATGTCCGCCCGAAACCAATAAGCATAATAATGGAAAATCTGGTTTTTTTTCTGCTAAAAATAATGCTGAAACATGCGCCTGCAAATGATTGACAGTTATTGTTGGTATATTTAAACCCATGCTTAATCCTTTGGCAAATTGCGCCCCAACTATTAAAGAACCTATCAAGCCAGGACCTTGTGTATAAGCGATTGCATTTATCTCAGATTTAGAAATTTTTGATAATTCCATTGCTTCGTTAAAAACGGGAACTATATATTGTAAGTGTGCTCTTCCTGCTAATTCTGGAATTACACCACCATATTTTTTGTGAATAGATTGGCTAGAGACAACATTGGCAAGAATTTTGCTATCCTTAATAATAGCAATTGCTGTATCATCACATGATGACTCTATGGCTAATATGCAAGCGCTGTCTTGTTTTTCGGGCATTCTGTTAATTGATTTTGTTCTTAATTGCTTAAATTTGCACAAATTTGTTCGCAAAAATATCTAAAATAGCGCGTTTTTTTATACTATTCCTCTTATTTATATTAGGTTTTATGTATATTGTGTTTCGCAGCGCACCTGTTCAAACATGGCTTGTGCATAAGGCTAGCAATTGGTTGTCTAGTGAATTAGGGACTAAAGTTTGGGTAAATAAGGTGGATGTTGATTTTTTTAAAACTGCTGTTTTAGAAGGTGTTTATATTGAAGATGAGCTTAAGGATACAATGTTTTATTTCCGAAAATTAAAGGTGGATTACAAGAATTATGATAAATACAATCATTTAATTAATCTTAACTCACTAACAATTGAAGATGGGAAAATATTTATGGGCTATCATAAGAATCAAAAAATTTCTAATTATCAGTTCTTTTTCGATTTTTTGAATGGTGGGCCTAAAGACCCTAATAAACCTAAGATAATTTGGAAAATTTTTAGCAAAGAAGTTTATTTATACGACACGCGATTTAGTTATTTTAACAAAAATCTTCCTACTCCAGATTTTTTAGATTTTAACTATAATGACTTTAGTTTTTATGATATTAATGCTAAAATCAAAGATTTTTCAATAGTAGATGATTCTATAGCGTTCAACGCATTAAGATTTTCAACAATAGAAAAATGCGGATTTGAAGTTAAAAAATTGAGTGCGTTTATGAAAATGAGTAAAAATGGGATTGAGTTTAATAATATGCGACTTCGGACAGAAAAAAGCGATATTAGAGATTATCTTAAATTAGAAACAACTTCTTGGAAAGATTATAGCGATTATGTAAATAAAGTAAAAATGATAGGCCGATTAAATAATGCAAAAGTGCATACTGACGACTTGGCTTTTTTTACAAATAATTTAAAACCATATCACACGCTTATAAAAATGACGGGAGAAGGCAGCGGTTTGCTTAGTTACCTAAAAGGCAAAAACACATCTTGCGAACTCCT
>JBDNIM010000429.1:0-1533 GCA_041688295.1 Bacteroidia bacterium | reverse complement strand
TTGTTGCCATTAGCAGCAATATAACGCACCTCATAAGTGCCAGTATCTGCAAACGAATAATTCACATCTTTTGCAGTACCTGCCAATTGCCAATTGCCAAATGCCAACTTCCTAATATACCAATTATGGCTATTTGCCCCAAAGGTATCTTTGCCCCAAAACTGAATACTGTTTTTTGTGCAGTTCATTTCGTAGCTGTAGTTGATTGCAGGGGTGTAGAAGTAGGATTGGTTGAAACTTGGCATTCCATATTCACTTTTATAGCCTCCTAAATAAAACCCTTTTTCAACAAAATCGCACAATGTCCCTTCTTCATTGGGCTTGTTTATTACACTTAAATAAAATGAGCCAGCATCGGCTTTATATATTTTTCCATCGGGTGCCAATTGCAACCCAGAAATATCACCATATAATTTAACTTTAGAAAACACAACCTTATTAACGCCTGTTTCTAGATTATGTTGGAATAGTTTGATGGTATCGCTTCCGCCTCTTCCTCCATCTGTTGTATAATACATGAACTTTCCATTAGGAGAAAACTCAATGCCATAAGGTTGATTGCTTAGATTTAGTTTAATTGACCTATAGTCTTTCATTTTATTATTATTGTCTTTAACGAAGATTTGAATATTCGGTGGACTAAATAACATTGCATTAGCCAAATATTTTCCATTTGAATTATATTTCATAAAGCCTTGACAATCCCCAATATCTTGCAATGATATTCCTGTGCAATTTATAACAGGACAAATATTTAACCCATTATTGGTTAATAAATAAGTATAATAACAATTGCTTTGATACTCTTTAAAAGTAACCAATACATCAATGCCATTGGGAGCAAAAACAGCTGTTTGTTTTTCAGTTGCTTTTTGCAACAACAATCTGTTTTTTACAATCAATGAATCTTTTTCTATATCATACACATTGTAACAATAACCTTGTATTTGGCCAGTCGTCCAGGTAGGTGCAGTAAAAATATAAAGCAAATTCTTTTGTTTAGGGTGTTGAACAATCAAAGTATTAGTTGTGGATGAATAATCTGTTTTAAGAGTATCCCCATTTTTGACCAAGGAGTCGTATCTATTAAACAAAGCTATAGTTCCAGTTAAATACGACAATCCAGAATAAATAATTAGATTGCCGTTACTATCACAAAAACTTGCGCCCCCTTCAATTAAATAACTGTTATAGTTAAACAAAGATTTAGGAGGTTTAATATTAAAATTAATGCCTGAATATTTACCAAAATACCAAACATTGGTATTTTTGGGTGTTTGTCCATTTATTATCAATGGCATTAATAGAGAAAGTATTATTAACCTCATATACACCGCAAATATAATACTTTCATTACCAAACCACCACCTTCTCCGCAACCCTATAACCCTCCACATCAAACACAAAGAAATAAATCCCTTTGGGCAGTTGGATAGATTCTGAATAAATTTCGGGGACGAAATTTTTCAGAATGACATCGGGATTAAAAACCCTACCCAACAAATCTCTAACCTCTAATTTAAAATCATCACT
>JBDNIM010000428.1:0-3283 GCA_041688295.1 Bacteroidia bacterium | reverse complement strand
TTGAGAAAATATTATTACCTTTGAAACCGAATGATGCTTTGAGCAATAATAATGCTTAATCAAAAGCAGAAAAAAAAATATAAAAAAGGACAAACAAATATGGAGACAATCAAACTGAAACTGGAATCCATCTTTGGGGATAGGAAACTAATTGTGCCTTCTTATCAAAGAGCTTACGCTTGGGAAGATTTGCAATTAAAACAATTTATTGCAGACATGTTAGAAATAACGAACCTGTCAGAAATAGTAGGTAAAAATGGTGGACAATACTATTTCGGGCATTTTATATTAGAAGAAACAAATGATTGTTTTGAAATTATAGATGGACAGCAAAGAATAACAACATTTATAATATTTTTAATGGTTTGCCAACTATTTTGTGAAAATGACTCTCTCGATAAATATATCGATAGTTTTGAAACCGTAGATTATGACCAAGAATTATTTATTAGAATTAAAGATGACTTGAAAAAGAACTCCGAAAATTTTGATTTAAATTCTTGGGAATTGCTTAATAATGATACACAAACCTTATCTATTAAGCGAATTATGTATGCCATAAAATATTTTAAAGAACTATTTGAAAGTGAAAAGAATCCAGCCTTAATTTATAAAGATATTAATAAATACATTAACACATTTTTAGATGCAGAGATTTCAATTCACAAAACAGATAATAAGGCTGTTGCTGTTCAAATATTTGAACTTCAAAACACTAGAGGAATAAAGTTAAGTTTGATAGAAAAAGTGAAATCCAAATTAATGAAGGAAATATACTTAAATTCAGAATCTACTGAAACTGAAGAAAATATTAAAATAATACAAAGAGAGTTTGCTGAAATATATAGATTAGAAGAACTCTTGTCTTCGAGTGCATTCAGAGGCGATTTATCACTTGATGATATATTATTGCATCACCTTAGGATGGTAGATGATGGAACAAAATTAACCACAGAAAATAAGAATTCTTTCAACAGTCCTAGTTTGTTCGGTAATAAGGAAGAATTAATACTTTATTACATCAGTGATAGTATTAAAGGAAAAAGCAAAAAAGATATTGTTGATTACATTAAAAATCTTTCGTGCAAATTCAAATTATCTGTAGATTTAGTTAGTTTAAAGTTGCCAAAATACGATAGAGACAACGACCTAATTGGAGATGTTCTAATTTTAGAGAAAGGATTAAGCTTGGAACTATTTATTTTGTTGTGGCATCTAAAAAAGGAAGACGAAATTAAGAGTAAAGAAATTTTAAGAAAATGGGAAAGATTTTTATTTATTAGAAATTTTCATGACAAATATTTCAACATGCAGCATAAGGATGATTTTGAACTGCTTTTCTTTAAGATAACTAAAAATAACACAGATGAGGTATTAAATAATTTTGTTGGGGATGGATTTAGGATAGATTTAATGGATGATGAAAATTTGCCAGAAACTAATTGTACTTATATAATGATTAATAAAGATAATATTTTAAATAATGCATATCATTGGTGGTCAGAAAAAATGGTTTACCTATTGTATAAATATGAAATGAAAATAGGAGCAGATAAAGTTAAATTGCGAGAAATAATGAAAAATGGAAGATCTATTGAACATATTTTGCCACAATCCTGGCAATGGGAATGGATAGGCGAGGGAGATACTATTAGTGAAAAGGGGAAGAATCGCAAAAGAGAAATAGATGGTTTTATAAATGGGTTAGGTAATTTGCTATTAATTTCCGTAAGTGAAAATTCGTCTGTTAGCAACAAACATCCTAATGACAAAAACTACAGCATTTGTGATGGAGGATCATACAAATTACATAACAACGAAGAAAATAAGAAAAGTTGGGAAGAACATTCCAATTGGGATAACAATATAATTGAAAGAGGTGAACTTATCTATAAGTATTTATTAGAATTTATTAAAGAATAAAACTAAATGTCAAAACTAGGCTACCTTTCGCGCTACCTCCTCATTATCAAAAAGATAGAAAAAACGCCATATACCACTTATGAAGCGTTGAAATTTGCAATGGACCATGAGTTTTACCATTCTCAAATGCAGGATGAGGTTTTGAAAGTGGGTTTTTCTAAAAGAACACTGCAAAGGGACATAAAAGAAATTAGAAAATTATATGGCATTGATGTTGAATATTCTTATTCTGAAAAGGGGTATTTTATTAGTCAAAGTGAGCATAAAGACAAGTTTATAGAAAGGAAAATGGAGGTTTTCGAGATGTTTAATGCCTTAAACCTTACACAAGATTTATCGTCTATTATCCATTTGGAAAACCGCAAACCGCAGGGAACAGACAATCTAAATGGTTTGATTCATGCCATTAAAAAAAGAGTTCAAATAATGTTTGTGTATCAAAATTTTTCAGAGAATGATTTTGCTAAGCGCATTGCAGAGCCTTATGGATTAAAGGAATTCAAAAATCGTTGGTATGTAATGGCCAAAGACTGTAAGGATAAAGTGATTAAAAGTTTTGCGCTCGACCGATTAACAGAATTGGAAATTACAAACCAAACTTTTCTTTATCCCGAAAATTATAATATTGAAGAAGCTTATCGCTATTGTTTCGGAATTATTAGTCCCAATGCGAATGCCCCCGAAACGATAAGGCTATCTTTCGAACCTTTTCAAGGCAAATATATTAAAACCTTGCCTTTGCACCATACACAACAAATTTTGTTAGACAATGATAAGGAAACCCGCATTCAACTTAAGCTCTATTTAACCCACGATTTGATAATGGAACTGCTTTCCTATGGGGATAGCTTGAGAGTAATAGAACCTAAATCTTTGATTAAGCAAATAAAAACAGCCCATGAAAAGGCATCAAAGCAATACTAGTTTTGCAAAAACAAAAACATCTAACTGACTGAGATTTCTTTTTCTTTCCGCTATCGCTCGCATCTTGCGAAAGAGCCAACTAATCGCCTCAGGCGTTCATAATTAAAATAATCCCTACATTTGTATTAGTGAAATAAATATTACTAGCTTACAATTCAGAAAAGGCAATTAAAAAAGCAATATAAAAATTAGAGGCACCAAAGACAAAAATTTAATTCAATCGCAAGATGCAATAATATGCTCGGTGCACTCGATGGCTTGATAATAAAGGCTATATAATTTTATTCAGAATCTATATATTCTCCAACGAACTAAAAGTCTGTTGAGCTGAGACAGAATGATAGAAACCACAAAGAGACAATCTTGAATGTTCATTAGAATCACAGAACCCTTACTTAGTCGTCCCTTAAAAAACACATAAAACTTTATAAGTCAA
>JBDNIM010000427.1:0-2399 GCA_041688295.1 Bacteroidia bacterium | reverse complement strand
TTAGCTACTTTTCTTTTTATGTGATAATCATTTTTGTTAACTCCAATTTCATATGCACATTGTCCAAATCTCTCAGTAGTTCTGTCGCCATACCAAATACTTCCTGAAATTGCTGCATAAATTTCCGTTTTAGTTCTAATCCAATGATTATTTGGAATTCTTCTTAAAGAAAACTTTCTTTTTCTAAAAACATAATTTGTAGTTTTAGCACCTATGTTTCTTCCTAATGGACCACCATTCCATCTATAAAGTTTATATTTCATTTTTTTACCACTTGAATAGACAAATACATTACTGGTTTTACCTTTTCCTTTTCGACAACATGCCTCAGGAACATCAATTGTAGAGATGTTTTCATGTTTTTTACAACCAATTATAAATAATAGACAAAAAGTTAAAATCTTGAATTTCGTGATTTGATTTTTTGAAGGGGGGGGGGGAGTAAATTAATATTTAATATATTTTTCATAATGTTTTAATTAGGCACCAAATATAACAATAAACTTTAATTAAAAAATATATTTTCAAAAAAGCTTTCAAATTGAAATAATAATTATCAATTTCCTTTGGGTTACCCAAACTATTATGAACTTTATAAAGTTCGAAGGCTTATTAAAATGTCCATAAAGATATAAAACAATTATTTCAAATCAAAACAATAATTAGCACTTATGAAAATGATATTAGATTTAAAATTTTGAGAAAAACTATAACAATTTTTGTTAATAAAATATCCTATAAAATTTGCAAAATATAAATAGCTATTGTCTATTATGCTTGCTGTCAGATTTATCTGTTTGGTTAAAATTGATTAAATGATAAATAAAATACTTTAAATGTCTATGAGAACATAATGTCTAAAAAAACATTGAATTTCGTCCACTACTCTTTATTGCTTAAATTTTATTTAGCACAATATTGAAATAATATTTAAAAATGATAAACAAATCCTATATTAATTCCAAGCGCATTCAGATTGTCTCTGTAAGCCAAAAAATCTGTTGCTTTTGAAGGGTTAAACGACTGCGGAAGAATCGATTTGTTGTTTCTTATTAGCAATAAGTCAGAGTGATAGCTTATGTTTCTGTCAGCATAGTTTGGAAAAGTAGTCATTAAGTCTGCCCCAATCTCATTTGTATATTCAGTTGCTTTTTTGTTTTTTACTTTCATAGAAAGCAAAGTGATTTGTGCATTTAAAAAGATGGAAACCCTTGGTTGAATTTTCCTTTCTATTTTAAACCCACCAATATATCCTAACGCAAAATGGTGTTTTAGATTGTATTTTAGGTTGTAATATTCTGTTTCTGTATTATAGGTTTCTTCCTCTATTGTTTTGGTTAAAAAAGGAATTACCACCCCTGAATTGATGCTTATTTTATTTTTATTTAAATAAAAAACATAGTTTAACGATGTTTGAAACCTAAAACTATTCATAGATTTGGTGTTCACTTTTGCTATGCTATTGTTTACAGATTGAAACACAATGGTATTGTTTCCTCTCAAAGACTGCACCCCAAAACCAAAACCCCAATTGGAGCTGTCGGGTTGAATATTAATACCCACCAAAGCAGAAACACCTTGCCCTAGGCTATGTTTATTAGATTTTTGAATGTTAATATCTTGTATTTCTTTCTTGCCAAAAGCAAACTGTTGACCCAATTCAAAATTAAAATCTATTTTTTGAGCATAGCTTTGGTTTATTTGAAAAAAAAGGAGTAAAAAACTAAGCTTAATGATTTTCATTGATGGGGAAAAGGGGATACAAACTTATTTAAAAAAGTTTCTATTTCAAAATTAAAAAATAAAGATTAAAATTGAACCATGAAAAAAGCATATATTTTTCCTGGTCAGGGGGCCCAATTTGTGGGCATGGGTAAAGACTTATACGAACAATACGAAATTGCAAAATCTATGTTCGACAAAGCAAATGAGATTTTAGGGTTCAAAATTACGGACGAAATGTTTAACGGCACAGATGAAGGGCTGAAACAAACCAATATTACACAGCCTGCCATATTCTTGCATTCTGTGATTGCAGCTGCTTGTATGGAAGGCAATGCAGTACCTGATATGGTTGCAGGGCATAGTCTGGGGGAGTTTTCGGCTTTAGTTGTAAACAAAACACTCAGTTTTGAGGATGCTTTGGTGCTTGTAAACAAAAGGGCGCAAGCCATGCAGGCGGCCTGTTTAATAAAACCAAGCACAATGGCGGCTGTTTTGGGATTGGAAGATGCCAAGGTAGAAGAGATTTGTGCTAGCATTAACAATGGTGTTGTGGTGGCAGCCAATTATAATTGCCCGGGACAGTTAGTAATTTCTGGAGATATTGATGCTGTAAACGCAGCCTGCGAAGCTTTGAAAGCTGCTGGTGCCAAGCGTGCTTTGGTGTTGCAAGTGGG
>JBDNIM010000043.1:0-4011 GCA_041688295.1 Bacteroidia bacterium | reverse complement strand
TTTTTTTTAAATAAATATTTACTCCTTTGAAGAGAAGCTTTCCAAGGCAAAAAACATCTTAAAATCGATGGTATTTGTAGAAAATATAGAACTTATAAAACCTAATTACAGCCGTCAACTAGTCATTACATCATACCAAATTTGTCTACTTTTTAAATCAAAGTTTTCGTTAACATGTATTTTATAATAAATAATTAAATAATTGATAATTTCATTTCTTAGTTTTACATCGTAAGATTTTTGGGCAATATTGTTGGTTAAAATATCATAAACCAGCTGCGAACTGTCTTCTTTTGCGCATTGTTTCAGATTATTATGAGCCTTAAAAACACCTTCCATTAAATCTAAATAATAGCCTTGTTTAAAACTATGAATATTGGGTGAACAACCATAATGATAGAGCAAACTCAAAAGAGTGGAAGGCAATTGCCAAAAATGAATATTTGATAGAAAATCATGGTGAAAATCATTAGACAAATAGTGAAAAAGCTCATGGTTAATCTCCTGTTCTTTTATCAGTTGCTGAACTGCCTCTGTGCAAACGGTATAGTAAGCTTGATGATTTGTCCCATTTAATTGAATAAATTTCTTGCAGCTAATGTCTGCAATGGTTTGCAGGTTTTTGTTTTTATTGTAGTTAAAACTAATTTCAAGAACATTTAAAGCTATCAAATAAGAAGATTTTATTTTCCCTTTAGAAGAGAAAGCCGAAGGAATATGAAATCCTACAAGACCTAGTTCGTGCGTAAAAATATTGCTTATAGCCGCATTGTCGCCATATTTTATGGTTTTTACAACAATGCCTAATGTTTTTACAATCAATTGCTTATTTTATAAAAAGAATTTTGCCAGCTTCTGTTTGCTCGCCATCGGCACTCATGCAAAACACTAAATAAACCCCAGTTGAAGGCCTTTCGCCCGAGAAAGTTCGACAATTCCATGTAGCCAATCCGCCATTCGAAAATGTTTGATGCACCAAATTGCCATTTATGTCCGTGATTTTTACAATGCTATTGTCCATTAACCCTTCAATACTAATATTACCGTCAAAATCTGGACGAACTGGGTTTGGGAAAATCTTTAAGTTCTCAAAGTTTTTGGCAGCCGGCATTGCATCCGAACGAAAAGAAATCAATCCTTTGTCTGTGCCAAAAAACACCTCTCCTGTATTTTCGTTAATACCAATACTCAAAATATTATTAGATGGCAAAGGCGAATTTTCTCTAGTAAAATGATAAATTAAAGTGCTGCCATCGTTGTCATATAACCAAGCGCCTTTGTCTGTGCCAAACCAGCGTCTGTCGCCACCATCAATAGTGATGCAATTGATAATTTCCGATTCTAAAATATTGCCTCCCAAACTGCTGCCTGCTTCAACAGAGACAACGGTGCGTTCGGCCTCGAAATTGCCCCCTGTAAAAATATTGTTGGGATTACGAATTCTAACATAACCAAGGTCTGTGCCAATAAGTAGCTCCCCTCCTTTTGTAAATGCAATGTCATTTACATTGTTTGTGGGCAAATTGCCTTGTCCCTTTGTTTCTGTAACCCTCAACACAATATCATCAATTTTATTGGCTGTATTTTTATCGTTTAAAACTATTATGCCATTGCCCAATGCAAGCAGCCATTTGTTGTTGCGGCTGTCAAACTCTATTTTAGAATTTGTAGCCACCGGCAGTTTATAAGAAATCCAAATGCCCCTGTTGGTCAGTTGATGCAGGCTGCTATCCACATCATAATTGCTTACCCAAAGATTATTGTTTTTGTCGGAATTTAGGCCTGAAATAATATTAAAAAAACCGCCTCTTTTTCTCAAAGGAGAATTTGAGTCGTTGTAAACGATTTGTGGAATGTTGTTATTAAATTGAAGCAACCCAGCACCATGAGAGCCAACAAACAATTTATTGCTTGATTTTTGAAAAGAAGCTACCGTCAAATCATACATTCCGTTCATCAGACCTTGCGACATATCTTTATTCTTCCAATTAAAATTATCAAATTGATAATATCCAATAAATTTAAAATTGGGGGCATAATTTGTTTCACGATATGAGCCGCCCATTACCAAAAAATCATTATAGGCATTCAACATTTTATAAGATGTTTCGGCTCTTGGCCCATTTGGAAAAAAATTAATTTCGCCAGTAGGTTCTTTATACACCAATCCATTTGTGGGGCTAGCATACCAATAAAATCCCTTATCATCTTTCATTGCCTGATTTAGGATATTAATGGGTTCGTAAGTTTTTACATTATTGTTATCTATGTTTATGATGTGTTTGCCATAAACACCAATAATTAAATGCGAATGGTTAACATCAATATTGGTTACGATAGCCTTGCTAAATGGCTCTAACAATTGCCATTTCTTGTTTTCATAAACAAACAATTGGCTGTCAATTTCCGAATATAGTTTTTGTTGATGTTCTGCAATAAAATGTGAACCAATTAGTGCGGTTTTACTAACAAACCAATTGTTAAAATCGGCTAAATTTATGATTGGCGAATTTTTTGCTTTGAAAATACCATTTTTGCCAGAAATATAAATACTGTCATTTAAAATAGCTGAAGAAAAAACTTCAATCTGCGCGCCATTTGGTCCAATATTTTGATATGAGTTTCTAATTTCGTTTTTTACAAAATCTAACTCCAACAAACCAAAACTAGTGCTCAAATAAGCTATATCTCCAACAATATTGATGTGATTAATCTTTTTTGTACCAACGATTGTTTTATTGAAAATATCATTATTTTTAGCAATTCTGTTGCCTTTTATGATATCAATTTTGCTATTTCTATAGGCTATAATTAAATAATCTTGAACCCAATCATATTTCATAAAAGAGATTTCATAATCCGAATAGCCATCCAATGGAGTTAGTCTTTCAATAGAGCCGTCAGCTTTAATAAAAGCAAATGCTCCAAACTGTCCTGCGGCAAATATTTTTCCTTTCGTTTCGGCAATATTAATAACATTATCATAAGGCAAATGCACGCGCCAATTGCCAACAGAAACTGGTTTTGATTGCGCAAAGGAGACAATTGTCTTTAAAAACAAGAAAAAAAACAAGATTTTTTTATTCATAACAAAGCATTAACTAACTATTGGGTAAAAAAGTATTTAGATAACAAAAATATGACAAAACATTTGAATTTCTCAACTTATTAAACAACTGATTTTGGGGATTTATTTTAATAAAAAAACATCCACACAAAACCAAGCCTAAATCGTCTAGGTGCGCTTGGTTGAAAAGGCGAAGTATAAAGATAGTTTGGAAAAGAATATTGATAACCAATAGGGCTTCCTTGCTGAAATTGCTCAACATATTGATTCACATGTTCTATCACTGCATAAAACCGTGCTGTTCTAATTTGGGCTTGCAAAAATATATCTACAAAAGGATAGGCTCCCACTTTTTGGTCGCTCTGCACAAAGTTTTGCAGCGCAGGGTTAAATTGATTGGCTCTATAACTGTTTGTATAATAAACATCAAAACCCATTTGCATATAAGTTGCTTTTTTGAAAGCAAAAGTGCTGTAATAAATAGATGATTTGGAAACTATTTGAGGCAAAAGCAAAGCATTGCTTAAATCGGGGGAAAACAACTGATAATTCAACGCCTGATACAAATGCCATTTTTTCAAGTTAAATTGTTTGTAAACATTGGCTTGTAGAGCATTTTGACCTTTCCCTGTTTGCTGCGCAAATCCATTTTTGTCAAAAAACATATAATTATCGATTAAAGCATATTGCAACGATGCACCAAAACTCTTTTTTGGCAAACTATATGAATAAGCATCAAAACCCTTTCTTTTAGTGTCTTTATCAACAGAAACTCTTAGTGTATTTTGATTAGTTTTTTCAAAATTGTTTTGCCATTGATAATGGTTTGAAAAATTATTTAGAAAAATATAATTTCCCATTCTTGAATTTGCAAACAAGCTGCCCTCAATATGCCATTGTTTTAAAACAGTGATTTTGTTTTTCCATTCCAATTGATAATCGGC
>JBDNIM010000426.1:0-1543 GCA_041688295.1 Bacteroidia bacterium | reverse complement strand
TTTGCTAAAATTGGGTCAAACAATGTATTATGGTCTGGAAATCATATTGGACATGATGTTTTTATTGGAAACCATAATTTCATCACTTCACATGTTGTGATTTCTGGGTTTACCCAAATTAAAAATAATGTTTTTATTGGCGTAAATGCAACATTGAGAGACGACATAATAATTGAAGATAAAACACTGATTGCTGCTGGAGCAATTATTATGAAAAGCACAGAAAAAGAACAGGTGTATTTGCCTGCTCAATCCTCCGTATTTCATAAAAAAAGCACGGAAATAAAAATATAAAAAGATGCAAAATTGGAGGAAATTGGATTTTAATTATTGTCCCGATGGATCAAACGCTGATTTGTTTAGTCATGCAGCCGTTCCGTTCATTGGAGAAATAAACAATGGTGTTTTAAGGGTTTATTTTTCTGCAAGAAATAAGGAAAACCAATCAAATATTGGAGCTATTGACTTAGAAATTTCAACACTTGAGGTTAAAACTATTTATGGGCATTCGTTTTTAAAGCCCGGAAATTTAGGGTCTTTTGATTATGATGGTGTAATGGGTTGTCAATTAATAGACTTAAACCAAGAAAAGTATTTAACTTATTTAGGGTGGAACTTAGGTGTTTCTGTGCCTTTTAGGAATGCCATTGGAATTGCAAAACTATGTGGCAATGAATTTCAAAGGATTTTTGATGGGCCTGTTTTAGACAGGAGTATTTATGACCCTTGTTTTGTCGCAAGCAATCATGTCATCAAAATTGGAGAAAAGTATTTAATGTATTATTTGTCTTGTGTGAAATGGGAGAAAGTAAATAATGAATTTAGGCATTATTATCATTTGAAAATTGCGGATTCAAATGATGGACTTAAATGGACTCCAACAGGGAAAATTGCTATTGATTTTTTTTATGATGATGAATATGCTATCTCAGTTCCAAGGGTTATTTATGAGGATGGCATATACAAAATGTGGTATTCTTACAGAGGCGGAAAAATTTCCGAAAACTACAGAGTAGGGTATGCCGAATCAGCGAATGCCATTGATTGGCAGAGAAAAGATGATTTAGTGGGTTTAAGCACAAGTGAAAATTCATGGGACAGTGAAATGATATGCTATCCTTATGTTTTTGATTTTGAAAATAATAGATATATGTTGTATAATGGAAATGGTTATGGCAAAACTGGGTTTGGTTTAGCAATTTTAGATAATGAATAATAGCATTGGTTTTAATAAACCTTATTTAACAAGTAAAGAAACCCTTTACATTACGGATGCCGTTGCATCAGGTAAAATTTCAGGCAATGGGAAATATACACAGTTGTGCCATAAGTTTTTTCAAGAAAAATATGGCTTTCTTAAATGTTTGCTAACCAGTTCTTGCACGGACGCCTTAGAAATGTCAGCCATCCTCATTAACATAGAGCAGGGAGATGAGGTCATCATGCCATCATATACTTTTGTTAGCACAGCCAATGCTTTTGTTTTGCGTGGGGCAAAAATAGTGTTTGCCGATTCTATGTCTAACAACCCCAATATGGATGC
>JBDNIM010000425.1:0-1762 GCA_041688295.1 Bacteroidia bacterium | reverse complement strand
GTCAGGAAGCAGATAGTAAACAAGTAATTGAAGGCGCTTTGAAAAAATTCTTTTCGCCCGAGTTTTTAAATAGAGTGGATGACATTATTGTATTTAACAGTTTGGCAAAGCAAGACATTGTGAATATTTTAGAAATTCAAATGAAAAGAATGTTGAAACGCATTGAGGAATTGGGATACAAAATTGAGCTATCGGACGAAGCAAAAGAATTTATTGCTGAGCAAGGTTTTGATTCCAAATTTGGGGCTAGACCGCTGCAAAGAGCGATACAAAAATACTTGGAAGACCCATTGGCAGAGGAAATTTTGAAAGGCGAATTGCTTGAAGGCGAAACTGTGAATATTGAACTTGACAAAGAAAATAATCTTTTGAAAGTGAAAAAAGGCAGCGCACCAAAAAAGACTAAAAAGATAAAAGGAGAAGGGTAATATTTATCTTTTAAGGAAAAAATTAAAAAAAAGGGGAATGGGCGATGCCCATTCCCTTTTTTTAGTTTACGCTAATAACCAAGCATTAATGTGCGAGGGGGCATTTGGGAATAGCCAAAATTTGTAAGTTTCCTTTATGAAATTGGCAACAAATATATTGCGTCACATTAACAAGCCCAAAGCTAAGGGATGAAAAGAAAAAAGTTTACAGTAATATAAGAAAATTATTATTCGCTCGATTGAAAAAACTTATCTTCTTTCCAATTTTCGAGGTTCATAAATTTAAAGCGCAATGGTTTGACAAGTAGTTTCGTTGCAAATAATGTGTTCATAATAATTGTGTTGCCACAATAACTCCAATGGTTTTATTTTTTAATTTGTGTTATTTTTGAACAGGAATTTGTTACCAATGATTTATAGGCTCTCACAATGTTCCCGATGATTATATTTTCACCCAATTTTATATAGGCATCCTTAGGGGCTGGGTGCCCCTGACTTTTCAAATTGGTTTTTGGTAAGTGAAAGCCCCTGCCTTTTCAAATTAGTTTTTGGCAAGTGCAAGCCCAGCCCCGTCAGGATTTAAAATAATAATACAATGTATGTTAATAGGCATTATTTGAAATACATCTAACTAAAAATCTTACGATTAATTTTACCCATTCATTAAAGGCTATTGCACCATTGGCATTCAATTACACAGTATTGCAATAAACGATTTTAATTCCATAGTTGTATTTGCAGGTTTTAGAATATTAAAGGAGTATCGAATATGCTTTTAATATTGTCCAATATTAACTACGCTTGATTGTCCTATTTTCAAGCTATGTCGGCATTATTCCCGAAATTCTAGAACAATATTTTAAAATAGTTCACAATTCCTTGTGAGATTATCCATTTCTAATGCTTAATTTGGTTGTATTGGCAATAAAAAAATTGGCTCAAAAAAAAGGCTTTGCAATGCAAAGCCTTTTTCAAATATATAAAAGATTGTTCTTTTAAGAATTAGCAACCGGCTGCTCTGGTGCTTCTTCCTCTATTGTAGTGGTTGAAGTTTTAGCAACCTCAATTTTTGAAGCGTTTAATCTATCAAACTCCTCTCTACTTCCAACAACGATATTGTCATATTGTCTCATGCCAGTTCCCGCAGGAATTAGATGTCCAACAATAACATTTTCTTTCAAACCTCTCATGTGGTCAACTTTTCCTGCAATTGCAGCTTCGTTCAACACTTTCGTTGTTTCTTGGAACGATGCCGCACTCATAAAGCTTCTTGTTGCCAATGATGCTCTAGTTATACCTTGCAACACCGCATCGGCAGTAGCTGTATTGGCATC
>JBDNIM010000424.1:0-5061 GCA_041688295.1 Bacteroidia bacterium | reverse complement strand
CATTTCTGTTTTCGTAATCCAACCCACAGTCTATCAATATTTTATAACCAGATTTTAAGGTTAATAAGTGCATGCTTCCAGTTACCTGTTCGGCTGCACCATAAAAAGTTACATTCATTTTTTTTATTTTAAATTAAAACAATTTGTTGCTTGTAATAGTTTTTAAACTAAATAAATATTATGATTGCAGGGCAAAATATTGGCTAACAAATATTTAACAAAATTAATAATAATGAGAACAAAATTACTTGAAAGAAGTGATTCATTTTTAACGCTTTATCAACAATGGTTGATTTTGTCAAAAATAAATACTTTAGAATATCTAAATACTAAGCTTTCTGATTTTTATATAAATGACAAAAGCAACTTGATTGAGGTTTTTAAAAGCGAAACACAAAATGTGTTAAAAATTAATTTGAGCGATTTTGATAATTCCAACAATGATTTTCTTTTAGAGTTTTTAAAAGAAAAAATGATTGAGTCAAAATATTTTATTTCATTGAAAGATGAGCGAATCATAGAAAATAGTGAACAAATGATGGCGCATCGATATTATCTAAAACCAGAAATTGAATATCTCGAAAGCCTTAAAATAAATGCTTTTTTAAAATTTGGCAATTTGTTTTTAGAACATCATTTTGATGTTGATCAATCTTATATTTTAATAACAGCCAATTATTACAGCCAAAAAAAATACGATTCATTTGATAAACTAATAGAAGTGCTTTTTAAAAATTAAATTTGTTTTTATCTTTTTTTATTTTATTTTTGTAGTACTAATTACTTACAAAATAACATTAAAATATGAAAAGAAGGCAGTTTATTACAGATGTTTTGACGGACAAAGACCTCCCAAAAGGGTTGCCGGCAGAGCAGTTTCAAAATAAAACAATTCCAGATTTTTTAGACTTGGGTGTTGCATCAATTGCGCCATATACTGGTGTTTGGAACGAGAAAAAGTTAAAGCATTTAATGAGAAGAACACTATTTGGTTTTAATAAATCAGACTTTGATTTTTTCAAAACAATGAGTATGACCGAAGCTGTGGATTATTTGATGAATATTCCAACAAATGCGCCCAATCCACCAATAAATGCTTACAACACTGCTTTGGTTCAAGACCCTGTAATTGCTCCCGGAGATACATGGGTGAATGGTCCCGAGGATTTTAATTTGATTGTAGAAAGGCGCTTATCTTTTTATTCTTGGAATATGGAACAAGTTTTAAAAAATGATAGACATATAAGAGAAAAAATGACACTTTTTATGCACAATCATTTTGCTACTCAAGTGGAAGAGATTCTAAGTCCTATTGTGGCCTATAAACACCATAAATTATTGAGAGAAAATTGTTTAGGAAATTTTAAAGACATGGTAAAAAAAATAACCATAGACACTGGGATGCTTTATTATTTGAATGGTTATGTAAATACAAAAACAGCACCTGATGAAAATTATGCGCGGGAGTTGATGGAACTTTTTACACTTGGAAAATCTGCCGATAGCCAATATACTGAGGTGGATGTAAAAGCAGCAGCCAAAGTTTTAACAGGGTGGAGCATAAATCCGAACACTTTTGAAACTTTCTTTAATCCTTCGAAGCATGACACAAACAACAAGGTTTTTTCTTCGTTTTATAATACTACAATTAATGGAAAGTCGGGACTGGCTGGTGCAAACGAAACAGATGAATTAATCAATATGATTTTTACAAAAGAGGATGTTATTGCAAGATTTATTATAAGGAAATTATACCGATTTTTTGTTTATTATGTTATTGATACATCGATTGAAAATGATGTAATTATTCCTCTTGCCAATATATTTAAACAAAATTGGGAGCTTAAACCCGTTGTTACGGCTTTGTTAAAAAGCGAGCATTTTTATGATGAAAATTACCAAGGTTGCATGATAAAAAGCCCTTTAGATGCGGTTGGTAGTTTTATGAAAGTATTGAATACGCCAATGCCAACGGACACAATAGAAAAATGGTATTCAGCGTACATAACTCTATGGGCTGGCGCAACAGTTATGGGTATGAATTATGGCAATCCACCCAATGTTTCTGGCTGGCCACCTTATTCTCAAGCGCCACAATACTATCAACTTTGGCTAAATTCAGATACTTTGCCGAAAAGGATTTTATATTCTGTTGCCGTTATGGCGGTTGGTTTAGATTACGAAGGCGGTAAATTAAAAGCTGATTTAATAGCGTTTGCTCAGCAGTTTGCCAATCCCGAAGACCCTACAAAATTAATACAAGATAGTATTGATTTGTTATATGCAATGGATATTTCTAGCACGAAAAAAACAGAGTTAAAAACCTCTACTCTACTTTTTGGACAATCGCAAGATTTTTATTGGACCTTGGCTTATGAAGATTATTTGGCCAACCCAACTGATATGAATAAAAAGGCAACAGTTGAAGCAGGCATTGCTTTGATGTTAAAATATTTATTAGACTTAGCTGAAAACCAATTAATTTAAACTAAAATTTTATGAAAAGAAAAGATTTTTTAAAAAAGGCCGCTCTAGCAGGATTAGCTCCATTTGTAATAGATGGATTGACTTTTAAAACGCATGCTGCCAATCAATTGCTTGAAAAGTTATCGCGGGCCGCAGCAAAAAATGGGAGAGTGTTTGTTCTAATTCAATTGAGCGGAGGGAATGATGGAATAAATACCATAATACCAACAGACCAATATTCAAACCTAAGCACTGCAAGAAATAATATCCTAATTCCTGAAAATAAAGTGCTCAAATTAAATGGTATAAATGGCACAGGATTACACCCTTCAATGACAGCAATTCAGCAAATGTACAACCAAGGAAAGGTTAATATTGTTCAATCTGTTGGTTATCCAAATCCAAACTTTTCACATTTTAGAAGCACTGATATTTGGCACACAGCAAGCGACAGTAACCAGTTTTTGACATCAGGTTGGGGGGGGAGATACAATCAAAATTTACATCCCAATTTCCCTGCTAATTATCCAAACACCACAGACCCAGATCCGTTAGCTATTTCAATTGGATTCAGTGTTTCCGCAATTTTGATGGGCAATACGATTAATACAGGCATTGCAATTAGCAACCCAAAATCATTTTATGAGTTGGTTACAGGTACCGTTGATCAAGCACCCAACACACCAGCCGGTCATGAATTAACCTATGTTAGATTGATTTTACAACAAACACAGGATTATAATGTGGTGGTTAAAAATGCGGCTTTAAAAGCAACTAATAAAGCTACTTATCCAACAAGAAACTACTTGGCCGACCAATTAAAAATTGTTGCGAACTTAATTGCAGGTGGATTGCAAACTCCTATATATACCGTTAGCTTTGGTGGTTTCGATACCCATGCAAAACAAGTTTCAGAGACGGGAGGAAAAGAAACTGGCAACCATGCCAATTTATTAAAACAAGTTTCGGAAGCTATTTCCGCTTTTCAAAAAGATTGTGAACAATTAGGGATAGCTAACAAAGTTGCAGGGATGACATACAGCGAATTTGGCAGAAGAATAAAAAGCAATGATAGCAATGGATCTGATCACGGTGCAGCAGCTCCATTAATTGTTTTTGGTACAAATGTAAATCCAACAATACTAGGTAGCAATCCGATTATTCCGTCAAATGCAACAGACAATGACAACTTGCCAATGCAATTTGATTTTAGACAAGTCTATGCTTCAATTTTAGAAGATTGGTTTGAAACTGAAAAAAGTGCTGTGGACAATGATGTTTTGTTTAAACCTTTTGATACAATAGCCATTTTTAAGAGCAATTTATCTGTTAAAAGCAAATATATTTCGGAATCCATAGTTTTAAAACAAAATTATCCTAATCCATTTAATGAATTTACAACCTTTGAATATTCTGTAGAAGAAGGAAAAACAGAAATAAAATTATTTAATTTTGAAGGTAGATTATTGAAAACACTTTTAAAAGAATATTTAATTAAAGGCACCTACAGTATTATTTTAGAGGGAAAAGACTTAGCAGCAGGAAACTATTACTTGCAAATAATAACAGATAAAGGTCAATTGAGCAAACAATTTTTAAAGTATTAATAAAAATAGCGTATTTTTGTAGGATTAACAATATTCGTTTTTTTATACTTTTTTTTTCATTTTCTATTTGCACATTTAGCTATAGTCAATCCTCAAAAACAGGCAATTGGATGAGCTACATCGGCAACAATAATTTAAGTAAAAAATGGAGTTTCGTGAATGAAATTCATCATAGAAATTATAATTTTGCAGGCGATTTAGAACAACTTTTAATAAGAACGGGTATAGGCTATAATTTTTCTCAAACGAGTAATTTTTTGGCAGGATATGGTTTTATCAACACTGGAAAGTACGATTCTATTAATCACAAAAGTTATTTTAATGAACATCGTTTGTTTCTACAATATACATCTAGCACACGATTCAATAGATTTTATTTAGACCAAAGAAATAGAATAGAGGAAAGATTTAAACAAAATCACTTTTCATTTAGAATAAGATATTTTAGCCAAATAATATGTCCACTTAATAAAAAAAACTTAGATAAAAACACATTTTATTTAATGGCTTATAACGAATTGTTTATAAACTTTAAAGCACCAAGATTTGATAGAAATCGGTTAGGCGCTGCCGTTGGTTTTTGTTTTAATAAAGACTTAAGGATAGAACTAGGCATAATGAATCAGACATTGGAAACAAAACAAAGGGCTCAATTTCAATTGGTTTTTTACAATACAATGGATTTTTTGTAGGGGACTTGTTTTTAAAAAAAATAAATGCACATTGATTTAAAATTATTAGTATTTTGGGTTTTATTAATGTTTTCCTTACTTTTTTAGTGCACAAATGTAAAAATAAATTTATGATTGGTATTTCAAAAAGCTAAAAATGACTCAATAGCAAAAAATTACTAAAATATAAGAATCTATTTATTTCTCAAAAACAAAAAAGACAACTATTTACAGTTATCTTTTTTGTTTTTTGGGGGTAATCAATGGGGCTCGAACCCACGACCCTCGGTACCACAAACCGATGCTCTAACCAACTG
>JBDNIM010000423.1:0-2151 GCA_041688295.1 Bacteroidia bacterium | reverse complement strand
TTTTTATTACCCATAAATTTAGAAGTGCTGTACCTTCCATTTACACCTGTCGTACTGTGAATATTGCCATTTACAATTTTGTTGCTTGACATAATACCCACAATGCTTTGTTTGCCAATATCTTGGCGCCAACTTGCTGTGGTATAATTGCTACTTGCTTGGGTTGGCGTTTCGGCCGTTTGCAAACTCATTAGCCCCAATGTTCGGTTTTTTTCTTTACCCAAAATTCTCATTCCTCCTAGTATTGGCACTAAATTTCTTTGTTCATCGAGTCCAATTTTTCGAGTATAAAATGGGATAATTCGGTTGCCTCCAAATCCAAAGTTAAAATAATCTTCCCCTTCCAAAAAAAACTCTCTTAACTCAGGGAAAAATAAAGGAAATCTGGTAAGATTTATTTGTTGTTGATCAGCCTCTACTTGGGCAAAATCAGTGTTTACAGTCAAATTTAGGCGATAGGTAGGCGTTAATAAATAGTTTAGCTCTCCGCCAATGTTTCTAACAATTTTTTGTCCTTTGTTTTCTTCAATACCGCCAATTGCGTATGGCTTTAATTCTACAAATTGTTTTTTGCCCAACGAAAGTCCTAACAGTTGTCCTGCTTGATTTACTTGCTCAATTTTGTTGTTTCTATTCCATCCCTGCCATCGTACTTGTTCTCTTTTTCTTCGTATGTTTCTTTCAAAATTTATGCCCCATATTGGTTCCAATTCGCCAATTTTGTATTTTAATGTATATAATGGAATTTCAAATTCGGCAAACCAACCTTTGCTATTTTTTATGGTTTTTACATTCCAAACACCATTCCAAAAGGTATTTGTGCTTGCCCCGTTGTTGAAAACCTGTAAATCGCAACGCGCGCCATTTGGATTTGTAACAAACATAAATCCATTCCTTTGGTCGTTGTATGTGTCAAATATGAGGATAAAATTATCGTCTAGGTCATAAATAAAATCTCTTTTTAGCTCTTTGGCAATTATTTTTTCCGGTTCTTTATCATAGCACCAAACCCCAATATAAATTTTATCATTGTTATAAAGAACAGACACCTCTGTTTGTTCTGTTGACGCTTCGCCTTGTTTTAACTCTCGCTGCGTAAATTTGCTAATTCTATTGGCATTTTGCCATATCGGTTTGTCCAAATTTCCATCAATTTCAATAGTCTCTTTAATGTATGTAGCTTGTATTTGGGCTTTGTTTTGAGAAAAAACAATTGAGCAAAATAAAAATAATATAGAAAAGACAAAGTTTTTTATTTCCATATATTATAACAGTTGCTCATCTGCAAAGCTAAAAAAGGTGCTGTGTGCCACTATAATATGGTCAATTATTTGAATATCCAAAATTTTCCCAGCTTCAACAATTTTTCTTGTAATTTGCTTGTCTGCATCGCTTGGGTTTTTATTTCCAGAAGGATGATTATGGTATAAAACAATGCCTGTTGCTTTATCTTCGAGCGCTATTTTAAAGATTCTGCGAATGTCAACTACTGTTCCCGTAAACCCACCTTCGCTAATTTTATGAAAGGTAATTATCGTATTATTTCGTTTTAATGTATAAATCCAAAACTCCTCATGGCTCAAATCCTCTAATGTGTTTTTTGCCAATTCGTAAGCATCTTTACTACACGAAATTTTTTTCTTCACAAGGGTTTCGTCCTTCTGTCTTCGGCCACCAAGCTCTATAGCAGCAATAATTGTAATGGCTTTTGCTGGTCCAATTCCAGAAATTTTACAAAGTTCTTTGATGGTTAATTTTGCTAAATTGTTCAAATTGTTTTCGGCAAGTTGCAAAATTTCTTTTGCTAAATCAATAGCAGATTTTTTTTTGCTGCCTGTAGCTATTAATATTCCTAATAGTTCGGCATTACTCAAACTTATTTTACCCAGTCTTTCTAGTTTTTCTCTTGGCTTGTCGTCATCTGCCCATTCTGTTATTGGAATAAATTTACTCATTTTTTGTTAAAATTTATATTTCGTTTCAATCCTGCAAATTTCGTGCGTTTTATAGCACTTTTACTAAATATTTGTTTATATTCTTCTTGTTTAATTTCTTCCCAATCAGATTTTGTGTGGGTTAAAATATTTTGATTTGCTAAAAATTGGGGTTCTTTATTAATTACCGAAAATCGGTTCCAAGGGCAAACATCTT
>JBDNIM010000422.1:0-3259 GCA_041688295.1 Bacteroidia bacterium | reverse complement strand
GGAATAATTTTTATAAAAACAGCTTCGTTTTCTATAATATTGAAAATTGAACTTAATTTGTCATGTTCTGTTGTTTCAAGTGCAATTAACAACTCTGAAATTTCATGCTCATTAATAATAGATTTCAAGTTTTTGTAATTGCCTAAATAGGGGAGGTGTTCGCCCAAAATGGAAGTGTCTTCTCCATTTACTGTAACAAATCCTTTGAAAAAGAAACCATTGCTTATTTTCGCATTCTCAAATTCTTTGAAAAGTTTTAACGCTTTTTCGTTAGAGCCAATAATGATAGTATTAAACCCAATTAGGCGTTTTTGAATTTTTTTGTTGGTAGCGGTTGATAAAATAAAGCGACCGATATAGGTCAATGAAACTTGAAGTAAAAATAAAATAGAGAAAGTTTGATAATATGCTTTATAGTTTCCAACATTGTCATCAAGCAAAATACTGAAAAATAATATTAAACTACCTGCAAACGCAATATAAATTGTTTGTTTTAGTTCCCTAAGACGAGAGCGCCTAAATATGTTTTTATAAAAACCACTTAATTTATAAAGAATAATCCAAAAAATAGGAATAATCAGAATGCCAATAATAAGTTTTAAATCTTTATCAAAAGGAATTCTATAATCGGAGTGTGCTGTGTCAATATAAGTTTTTCTGAACCAAAATAGTACAATCCACACCAAAGCGGCACTCAAAGCATCGGAAACAATATATTTTATCGTTTGTTTTTGTGCGTTCAATTCAGATAAACTAATTTAAGGTTGTCGATGTATATTTGTGGGTTTTCTAATTGTGTTTTAGATTTTACAAGCCCGAAAAGAAGTTTTATGCTAGTGCCGGTGGGCATATTTCCTGTTTCTGATTTAAGATTAATATATAGTTTTTTCCAATTTCCATTGGTAGGGTAAATCAGAAAAATAGGTGTTTTGATAATTTGAAAACCATTATCGGTTAGGATGCCAGTTTGGAAAAAATCATTGGTTTTAATATCCATTTCCAAATAAATATCTCTTCCCATATTTGGCAAGTAAAAGGTCTTTAAAGAACTAACCTCAAAAATAGCGGATGAGTCTTTTGTCATGTTTAAATAGGCGCAATAGTTTGAGCCAGAAAAAGGCGCATCCACACCAGGCGTATTCATTGGGATTATTTTAAAAGAATCGCTGCTATTGTTTTGTCCGCTTGGGTTTAGCGTAATAGTTTGGTTTTCAAAATACTCTATCCATTCAAATTTTGCATTGCTTCTGTATGTGCAGCTTGGTGAAACAGTATCAATCCTTAATTTTTTGAGTGTTAAATCAGCGTTGTAATAGGTGTAAGGTAAATAATACAAATTGTAGTTGGAGCTGCCTGTTTCTCTTATATTTGGAAAAATCTCTATTTTGCACAAGCCTTCAGCTAACACTGGGACAGATGCTGGCAACTCAAAATTGCCGATTTCTTGGCTATTTACGAATAGTTTAGCACTTCTTATTTCAAAAGTTGCCAACCCTTGTGTGGCGGCAATGGATGTGAAAGTAAATTTTTTTATATGAATGTAAGCAGGCATAGCACCTTTTTCTGTCTTACACGAAAAAAACAATACAATAGCAAAAAATGCAATTAAATTAAATAAAAATTTCTTCATAAACATAAGCGATGTTTTGCAAAACATAATTTACCTCAATTGCCTCATCGAGAGAAACAAGTGGAGAAACCCTATTTATAAAACAATCTACAAAGTTCACTAAATCTTTTTGAATTACATCAAAATAAATGATATTTTTTTCTGTTTTTTGAAAACTAGGAGAAATGTTAGTATTGTTCTGATTTTCATTAAATAAATTAATACTTGTATTTTGTGAATGATTCAACCTTATCTCTTCAATTTTAAAGCTTTCAAAATCCGTTTTTATTATTTTGCCTAATTGATAGAAAGTCAAAGTGTTTTCTTTTTTTTCTGCCATTCTATTAATGATAATTTCTGCATTTGTGCTATTTTCAAATAGGATACTGATTTTTATTTCGTCTGGCTTTTCAGGTTTTTGGTTAAAAACAAAAAACTGATTGATTTTAACTTTCTTTATGTTTGATTGCACGCATCTAACAACAATATCAATATTTTCTTTCACAATGTCTTTTAACTCACTGTTTGATTGCGGTGTGCCAAATTGTAAGTTTATTTTGCTTTTAACAAAATTGGGTTTTGCTGCTAGGCTTTTGCTTGCTATAAATTGGCAACAATTTCCTTTTATATTTGAAATAAAAAACACGCTTCGGGCTTCGTGGTTTAGCTTTTGAAGAACAGACCATTCTGCATAAGAAAATTCGGGAATTTTTTCAATTAAGAGGTCTTTTCCCTTTTTTATGCAGATTTGAATCAGTTGAAAGTAATTTAGATGCTGATTTCCGCAGAAAAATATAGCATCAGCCCTGTCTAAAAAATCATAAAATGGATTTATTGAATAAAAAATCTCGAAATTTTTTTCAACGGAAGTATCAAAAGTTCCAATAATATCGAAGTGTTCGGTGGTTTTTATGCCCTTTAAATACTTCGCTATTTCTAAATTTGTTCCAGCTAATCCTATTTTTATTTTTTTTAACAAACTTTTCGTATTTTATTTGTTGCAAAAATGCAGCAAACAATTGTAAGTGCATTTTTTACTTATTAACTGTGTACTAAAGAACGGACATTTTGAAAAACAATCTATTTGAAGACAACAATATAAACAAAGGGCAACGCAATGCTTTGCTCGAAATTTTAATAAAAAAAGGGATTACAGATGCGGCAGTTTTAAAAGCCATGCAAATAATTCCTAGGCATCTTTTTTTGCCAAAAGAGTTTCAAAGCCATGCATACGAAGACAAAGCGTTTCCAATTGATGAAAACCAAACCATCTCTCAGCCTTATACGGTTGCTTATCAAACAAGCTTATTGGAGATTAAGCCGGGCGACAAGGTTTTAGAAATTGGCACAGGCAGCGGTTATCAGGCTATGGTTTTGGCGTTGCTTGGTGCTAATTTGCACTCTATAGAAAGGCACGCTGTTTTACATCAAAAATCCAAGCTCATGTTTAATGAAATAACAAAACATTTTATATTTAATATTCCAATTCTGCCTTATTTTTATTTGGCGGATGGCTCTGTTGGGTTAAAAAACGAAGCGCCTTTCGATAAAATAATTGTTACGGCTGCCGCACCCGCAATACCCAAAACATTGGTGGAACAATTGAAAATTGGAGGCACAATGGTGATTCCAGTTGGCAAAAGTCAAGAG
>JBDNIM010000421.1:0-2605 GCA_041688295.1 Bacteroidia bacterium | reverse complement strand
TGTATCAGTTTTTCCAAGTATGAAAAATCCCATTAAACTTTGATTTTTGCTCATTTTAAGATATTCAGCCATTTTTGATGAATGGGTTCCAAGACCTGTGCTCCAATAACCACCGACATTCTCATATTGAGACAACGAAAGCGCTATGTTTTGGACAGCGCAAGCAATAGCACAAGTGTTTTCAATGTCGGTGCTTTTCGTGTCTTCTATGTCTTTTTGATAAATAATTGCTATTACATGTGAAACTAAATTGCCATTATCTTTGGTTTTTTCAAATTTTTTAGCATCAAATTTTTCCTCAAAAACAGATTCTTTATAAATTTGTGCTGCTTTTGTAAAAAAATCCTTGATTTTGTTAGGTGAAATTACAATAAATCGCCAAGGATAATTGCTGTAATGATTGGGCGCATAGTTAGCGTTTTCTAAAAGGGTTTCTATAATTGAGTCCTCTATTTGTTCTCCATTATATTCTTTTGGATAAATACTTCTTCGTTGTTTAATGATGTTATTGATGTCTGTTTTCATGGCGTTTTAATAATGAATGGATTAATACACTGCTTAAAATAATGGCAGTGCCTATGTAAAAATAAAGGTTTAAAAATTGATATTCCTTTAATATAAATGCGGCTAAAATGATGCCATAAACGGGTTCTAAATTAATAGCTAAATTTGCTGTAAAGGCAGATAGTTTTTTCATGGCGTTCAGGTTTAATACAAATGCAAAATTTGTGCAAACAAATGCTAAAATGCTAATCCAAATAATATCTGCGTATTGCGATGGGATAAATGAAGGAACATCTGTTAAAGGGATTATTTTAAAATTGGTTAAAGGGAAAATGTATTTTATTTCGATGTTTAAGAGTAAAAATATACTCAAAAATAAAAAGCCACCGCTCAATTCTGCAAAGGTCATCACTTTCGTATCAATTTTATTGGTAAGAGTTGAGTTAATGGTAGAAAAAAGTGCAGCTACAAAAGCTGAAAAAACACCAACAATGATGGCCAAAGTGTAATTGCTGCCATCGCTACCAAATTGTGGTGAAAAATAGGCAATTATTGAAATGCCAAACAATGCTAAAATGCCAAGAAGTAGTTCGTTTTTATTGAATTTTTTGCGATATATAAGAGGCTCTAAAATAGAAGTAAATGTGCTAGTTAAACCAAAACAACCGAGGGTTAACGAAGCGCTATTGCCAATTTTTATTGATCCATAGAAAGTAATCCAATGGATAGCAACTAAGCAGCCAATCCCTAGCAAATAGACAATGTTTTTGAGCGATGTTGCTTTTAAATTACCAAAGAATTTGGGTATAAAAAAAAAGCCTAAAGCCGCCAACCACATTCTATGCCAAACCAGTGTAAAGTGATCTTGCGAAATAAGCTTGCCTAAAATGGCGGTAAAACCAAAAATAAAAACAGCGATGTGTAGTTGGATAAAAGCATTTTTGATTTCTTTGTTCATTTATTTAAAATAATGTTGCAAATTAATTTTTTTCATGAATTAATAAAAGTAAAGTTTGAAAAGGGGTTTAGAAAAGTAGTTAAAATACTATTTCGGGGCCGTAATATTCAACAGAATTATTTTTAGTTTCAATTAAATGAATTTTATGTAATTTAGTATTTTTAGGTAAATATTGTATTAAAATATTCCATATTTCCAGCACTATGTTTTCTATTGAAGGCAGTTTATCTTTTAAAAAAGGCACATCTAAGTTCAAATTTTTATGGTCTAATTGATCAATAACATGGGTTTCAATAATGTTTTTAAGCGTTTTTAAATCCATAATAAAGCCAGTTTCTGGATTCACATAGCCTTTTATTGTAATTTCCAAATCAAAGTTGTGTCCATGCCAGTTTTCATTGGCACATTTGCCAAATATTGTTTCGTTTTTTTCTTTGTCCCATAGAGGGTTATATAGCTTGTGGGCAGCATTGAAATGGGCTTTGCGAGTTATAAATAATACAGGATTATTATTTGACATAAATTAGATTGCAAATTTATGCTAATATTAATTATTTTTGATGATTGAAATAATAAATAATGATAATTGTTACAGGAGCGGCAGGATTTATAGGAAGTTGTTTGGTTTCTAAGCTAAATGATGAAGGTTTTTTTGATTTAATTTTGGTTGATGATTTCTCAAATGAGGCTAAAAATCTAAATTTTGAGCATAAAAAATACACGCAATTGGTTCATAGAAATGATTTTTTGGAATGGATGGCAGGAAAAGAAAATCAGATTCAATTTGTGTTTCATATAGGTGCACGAACAGATACAGCAGAATTTAATATTGATATTCTGAACCAATTGAATTTAGATTATTCAAAGCGACTATGGACTTTTTGTACAAATAATAGTATTCCTATAATTTATGCAAGTAGTGCAGCAACTTATGGAATGGGGGAGTTTGGGTTTGATGATAATATGCAAGATTTAAGTTTGCTAAAACCTTTAAATCCTTATGGTCAAAGCAAATTGGATTTTGATATATGGGCTTTGTCTCAAGAAGAAAAGCCTTTTTATTGGAGTGGTTTTAAATTTTTCAATGTTTATGGCCCTAACGAATATCACAAATCAAGAATGGCTTCAGTTGTTTTTCATGCT
>JBDNIM010000420.1:0-3014 GCA_041688295.1 Bacteroidia bacterium | reverse complement strand
CCAATACCAAGATTTAAGTATTTTTAATCAAAAATATTATTTACCAAAACCAACTAGTCGTTAGACTGAGATTTTTTCTTAGCTTTTTTGGAAGGAATGCCCGTGCTTATGCCAAAATAGAAATCTGCGCCATAAAAGTTGCTGGATTTCAATTGTCCAATAATATTATCAGACCCAATAAACACTGGCCCAACACGAGTAAAAAATCCTAATCTCCCTGTTTTATAATCGTTCATTAAACCCATTGGAATAGAAAACTCAAATAGTTTTGATTCAAAACGAGGAATAATTGTGGCGTAGGATGGTCTTCTCATGCCAATAGCGCGTTTGCCTCTAAAATCTTGAGAAATATTAGCACCTACATAAAACCATTTGAAAACATTGTAATCAAATTGAAGGTTCAGTGTTGTTGGCATTTTAGAAAAAATAGATTGTGTGGTGGTGTCAATTGCAAATATTGTTCGAACAACACTATCAGAGTATTTAATGCCTTGCTCCTGCCCTTCGCCCCAAGCGCGCGCAAAATTAGAATCTAATTTAAATACTTTGTCACCAGTTGTGTTTCTGATTTTTGTTGTTTTAATATTGTTATACCTAATAGAACCTGCATCTAAAAGGCTTAAACCCACTTTAAATAAATAATTGTTTTTTTTGCTTGTTAACAAACTTGCTGCCTTAGGTTTATATTCAAAAGTAGCACCTAAATCATATCCAAAACCTGTACCTTGTATTTTGTTTTTTAGAAAATCCAAATTAATTGCGCCTGTTCCTATATTTTGAAATACTTTTGGGTCTGTGTAACCATAAAAAACATCTGTTTTTCCAAAAATGATAGAATCTGAACCTGGGGCTTTAATTACAATTCCATTGTTTTTAACAAATCCTGTTGCATAGCCTATCAATAATTTGGGGGTTGCACCAACTTTAAAAACCATAAAATCATTGTCTATAATTGTTGTCGCAATTGTTCCTCCTATTTCGCCAAAAGCATTCAAATTTATAGAAAAAGCATTATCACCAAAGGTTTGTCCAACATTAAAACTATTTGGCCCACTAAAGGCCACGGTTCCATTTGAGCTATCTACACCATAGCGCGCCAATCTAGCAAGCGGCTGAGCAACATCATTTATTTGAAAACTAAATGTGTTTTTATAGCTTAATCCAACACTCCATTTTTTAGAAATTTTGTATAAAATACCAGGCGTTCTGGTTTGCAAATATAAATTAAAATTTTTAGGGTCACCATTTAGTTTTTCCTTTAACCAAGACTCTTGAAAAGCAAGGCCGCCCGAAGCGTTTTTGAATTGGGCTGGCACAGTGCCTCTTAGTGTATTTAAAGCAGGAAAGGGCAAATTTAATGATAAATAATTGTTGTTAAAACCTGCATTAAAAGTTAATCCATTGATATACAATTTGTGTCTAGCACCAGCAATATTTGCAGGGTTTAAACTCGCCTGGTGAATGCCACTCATGTTGCTTTGCTGCAATCCAAGAAAAGTTTGAGCATTTGCTTGAAAAAAGCCAAATGACACAAAAAGAATTAAAATTTTAGAAATATTGTTTGTTTTCATATAGTTTTGTAAAATGTTTTCAGATGATAGAAATTTAAAATTAGTGGGTGTTTGTGTTTTATTTATAAGCTTGAGCATCGCTTTTGGGGCAATTGGTTCGCATTTATTGGAAAATAAAATAACAGAAAAGGGTTTAAGTGTTTTCAATAAATCAAATTATTATCTTGGTTTCCAATCTTTAGCGTTAATAGTTGTATCAAGCTACAAAAATTATGCCAAAGTTTATATAAAACCTGTTTTGTTAAAAATAACATTTTTTGGGATGATCGTTTTTTGCATCAGCCTTTATGCCGTTACACTCTCCTATTTCCCTAATTTAATAGCATTTAAAAAGACCGGAATTATTGCACCTTTTGGAGGCATTGCTATGATAACAGGATGGATTTTAATTGGCTTTCAATTCATAAGAAGTAAATAAAAATGAAGCAACTTTTTTTATTTAGACACGCAAAAACAGAACCCATATCTTTTTTTCAGACCGATTTTGAAAGACGATTGATTGAAAAAGGAATAGACGACATGTCCAAAGTGTCCAATTATTTTCAAACAAAATACATTGCCCCTGAAATTATTTTATATAGCAATGCAAATAGAACCACAGAAACATTTGAACTTTTTTCAAAGCTAATTTCTTTCAAAAACAAATCGATTGCGATAGAAAAACTATACCATTCAAGCGCCTCAGACATCTTAAATATCATTGAACCCTTTGAAAAAGAATACAAAAACATCATGGTGATTGGACATAATTTTGGCATCAGCACCCTCGCCAATGCTTTATCAGCAAAGGGTTGCGAATCTCTATCACCTGGCGGAATGGCCATTTTTAATTTTGAAAATAAAATTGAACTTTACAAAGGAGAATTAATAGATTGTATTAAACCAAAAAACATTTGAATCTGAATTTTGAAAATAACGAAGCTTTATATGCGGAGGTTATTTTGCCTCTGCCCATAAAAAAAGTATTTACCTATCGTTTGCCATCCGAGTTTTTTGAATTAGCAATGGAAGGCAAAAGGGTTTTTGTGCCTTTTGGCGCCAGAAAAGTTTACACAGGTATTATTTATAAAATTACCGACCAAGCGCCAAAAACTTATGAAGCCATTAATATTATTTCAATAATAGATAACAATCCGCTGATTAGCAGCCGCCAAATGAAGTTTTGGGAGTGGATAGCCGAATATTATATGTGTGGATTAGGCGATGTGATGCTTGCCGCATTGCCCAATGGATTGAGAATTGCTAGCGAATCTTTTATCTGCCTGCAACCCAATGCGGAGTATGAAAATCTGGATTTAGACGACAGAGAGATTCTGATAATAAACTTACTGAAAGGCAAAGAGAAACTGAAAATTGCGGACATAGAAAACCAACTGAAGTCGAAGAGCTCATTTGTAAAAATTATTAAAAGTTTATTTGACAGAGACCTTATTTCTTTATTTG
>JBDNIM010000419.1:0-2603 GCA_041688295.1 Bacteroidia bacterium | reverse complement strand
TTTATTTTATATTTTCATAATGTTAGTTTATGGTTATAAATTAATCTATTTTAAAAAAGATGTATATTTAAATGAGGCGTCTGAATTTTTGATAAGTATATTAGTTGCAGCAAGGAACGAAGAAGAAAATATTTTAGACTGTTTGATAGCCTTAAATCTTTTGGATTATGACAAAAATAAAATGGAGATTTTAATTGGAAATGACGATAGCACAGATAAAACGCAATCGATTATTGAAAGTTTCATAAAAGACAAACCCCAGTTTAAGTTAATTAATATAAAGAATGATGAACCATCAAATACTAAAGGGAAAGCGAGGGTTTTGGCTATTCTTGCAGCAAAAGGCAAAGGTGATATTTTTTTAATAACCGATGCTGATATAAAGGTGAATGAAAATTGGGCAAATGGAATGGTTCAATATTTTAAAAGTGATAAAATTGCCATGATTGGCGCGACAACATCTATAAAATCAGATGTTTTTTTAGGTTTTATTCAAAAATTAGATTGGATGTATTTTATGGGTATTATCAATGTTTTAGGCAAAATAAATAGACCAATTACTATGGTTGGAAATAATATGGCTTTTACAAAAAAAGCTTATGAAGAAATTGGTGGCTACAATGCAATTCCATTTAGTATAACAGAAGACTATGCTTTGTTTCATGCTTTCAGAAAAAAGGGATTAAAAACCAAACAGATTCTAAATTTAGAAACCTTGAGTTTTTCTAAACCTGCAATTACCTTTAAAGCAATTTTAACACAGAGGAAACGATGGTTGCAAGGAGGATTGAGTATGCCTTTATTTTTTAAAATACTAATTTTTGTATTTTCTTTATGGTATTTTTTTCTTCCTATCTTGTTCTTTTTTAATTGGAAATTAGCATTGCTTTTATTTGTTTGTAAAAACTTTATTCAGCTTTTACAATTGCATAAATTATTTCAATTAATTCAGGCAAAAGCGCCTAGTATTTTACTTGGAGTTTGTTTCGAAATCTATTTGTTTTTAGTGATTCCTTTAACAGGGTTAAGTTTGTTTTTGGGAGGTAAAAGCTTGTGGAAAGGCCGAAGATATTCGATGTTAATAAAATAGCAAGTTAAATTGCTTGATTTAAAAACAAATAAACTACACTTTTGTTTAAATACTTATGTTTGAGACTTATGAAAAAACTGCTTTGGATTGTAGCCGCAAAACGACTAATAATTACAGCACATCTTTCTCTTTGGGAATTAAAATGGTAAGCAAACATTACCGTTGGGCAATTTATAGTGTTTATGGTTTGGTGCGTTTTGCTGATGAAATAGTGGATACTTTCGAAAGAGAAGATAAAGCTGATTTGCTAGAAAGTTTTAAAAAAGACACTTATTTATCCATTGAAAAAGGCATCAGTCTAAATCCTATTTTGTATTCTTTTCAAAAAGCAGCCAATCGATTTGGTATTTCAAAAGATTTGATAGAGCCTTTTTTTAAGAGTATGGAAACAGATTTGAACAAAAATGCTTATGACAGGTCGCAATATGATGAATATATTTTTGGAAGCGCAGAGGTAGTAGGATTAATGTGTTTAAAGGTTTTTTGTGATGGCAATGTTGAGCAATATGAGAGTTTAAAGCCTGCTGCAAAAGCTTTGGGCGCTGCTTTTCAGAAAGTTAATTTCTTAAGAGACATAAAAAGTGATGTTGAAGACAGAGGAAGGGTCTATTTTCCTAACTTAGACTTGGCTAATTTTAATGAAGATATTAAATCTGAAATTATTAAAGAAGTAAATAACGATTTTGCAATTGCTTTTGAAGGTATAAAAAAATTGCCAATGAGTTGCAGGTTGGGTGTTTATATTGCTTATAGATACTATTTAAGATTGTTAGATAAGATAGAAAAAACAAACGCAGAACATATTTTAGAAAACCGAATTAGAGTTGCCAATTCAGAGAAATTAGCATTATTAGCTAGGTCTTATGTAAAATATAAATTGAATGTTATTTAAATTATTTATTACCTTTTTGCTGTTTTTTTCTAATACAACGCAAACGAATATAGAAATTATTCGCCAAACCTATGAGCGTTCAGAAGCTGATTCTAAAAGTGCAGATAAATTAAAAGATTTAACCGCCTCTCAGTCTAATGCTCTTGTTAAAGCCTATCATGGTGTTTCTTATGCTTTTTTGGCAAAACACGGAAGCAATCCACTGTCAAAATTAAGTAATTTAAAAAAAGGATTGAATATCATGAATCTTGCCGTTAAACAGGATGCAAAAGATGTTGAAGTTCGTTTTTTAAGATACAGTGTTGAATCTAATATTCCTGGTTTTGTTAGTTTTGAAAATCATACAGCAACAGATAAAAAATTTATAAATGAAAATCTGACAGCTAAGCATGAATATTTTAAAGTAATTAATGCCTTTATGAAAAGTAAATAAGCATATTTTCTAAGTATTAATGGCACACATTGTTGAATAGCCTCTAGCTATTAAAATTTCTTGGTTTTCATGAATGCAAATAATATCTGCTTAGCAAAAATATAGCAGATTGCCTGCTTTAATAACATAACCCTTTGCAATGATTTTATTGCCAATTCCTGGTCTTAAATAAGATATTTTTAGGTCAG
>JBDNIM010000418.1:0-3449 GCA_041688295.1 Bacteroidia bacterium | reverse complement strand
CAGCGGCCATAAAAAATGACAAGGAGCTAAAGGAGGATTTGATATGCCAATTTACTGGAGACTACAATAAGTGCAGTACAAAGGATCTGACCCAAGAACAAGCCAATGCGTTGATTAAATTTTTAGCAAAAAGTGATGGAGCAGCTGCGTTTGATGATTGGGCAAAATTTGACTACAAAAACAAAAAGCACAAGTATATACTTAGCCTTTGCCACCAAATAGGGTGGGTGGTGTATAATGGTAATTTGCAAAAGAACACTGCAGACCTTGCGAGATTTGGCGATTGGCTTAGAAAATATGGGTATAAGCACAAGCCATTGATGCAATATAATGAGGCAGAGCTAAGTATACTTGTGTCACAATTAGAAAAAATAAAATTATGATTTTAGAAAAATATCCCTTAAAATTTAAAAGAGACAGCCTGGTTGAATTTAGCAACTTCTTATTTGATATGATTGATGACTTGAATCCTGGTAGCTTTGAATGCAAGCTAATAACAGCTAGCCTGAAAGAGGTGTTTATAAAGGTGGAAAAGAAAAAGGTGGAAAATAGGGAAAAATGTACCATTACGCTGAGCCAAGCACAAGCCATTGCTTATTATTCTGTTCTGCGAAAAAGTAATGGCTGGCAAAAAGCAACTGGGTATAGGGCTATATTGGCCAGCAAACATTATATGGAGTTGGGCGCATCGATATGAAAGGAGCAGAATACATATTGCTGTTTGAAAAAACGGATATTTCAATATCATTTAACTATGATTTAAACGGGCTTTTAGTGGCGTTTAAAATTGATGGAATACTGACAGAAGCCCAACATGCCTATGTGATGGGTCGCATACCTATGCTGGAGAGGCAAATTGAGCGTTTTACAAGCTCGTTTAAAAATGCGACCATTACAATAAAGCCTGGCGATCTTTCTTTTGAAAGATTTTGGCAAGATTACAGCAACAAAAAGGGTAAGCTAAAAATGGCTAAAAACCTGTGGGCTAAGCTGGCAGAGGCTGACAAGGTGAAAGTGCTTTTGCACATTCCGAAATACAGAATACAGTGTGCCAAGGATAAAGTAGATATGGCCTATCCTAGCACTTATATTAACCAAGAATATTATAATAATCCGGTGTGATGGGAGGTTGGAAGGTTTTAAGGTTGGAAGGGTGAGAGGTTGGAAAGTTTTAAGGTTGGAAGGTTAGGAGGTTGCAAGGTTTAAAAAAAATAAATATGAAAGAAGAAGGATATGTGGTTTTAGCACTTTTTGATGGTATGTGCTGCGGTATGCTAGGGCTTCTTAAAGCTGGTGTGAAGGTAAAGACATACTATGCAAGTGAAATTGATAAACATGCCATAAAAGTTACTATGGCTAATTTCCCTAATGTAAAACAAATAGGAGATGTTAGGAATGTAAATTCAAAGGATTTGGAAAATATAGATATAGTTATAGGTGGAAGCCCTTGTCAAAGCTTTTCTTTTGCTGGTAAAAGAAAAGGAATGAGTACCAAGTGTAATACAGATATTTTGACATTAGAACATTATTTGCAACTCAAGAGTGAAGGGTTTGAGTTTGAAGGGCAGAGCTACTTGTTTTGGGAGTACATGAGATTACTAAAGGAAGTGAAGCCAAAATACTTTTTTTTAGAAAATGTAGTGATGGGTGAAAAGTGGGAGCGCATTTTAAGCAATGCAATAGGTGTCAATCCTATTTTAATAAACAGTGCTTTGGTTTCTGCTCAAAATCGTAGAAGATTATACTGGACAAATATAGGAATGCAACCAATGGGATTATTTGGGTATTTAGAAAGCATTATACCACAACCAACAGACAAAGGAATTTTATTAAAAGATATTTTAGAAACAAATGTTGATGATAAATATTTTTTGAGTAATAAAATGCTTAAATATTTTAAAAATAGAGCAGCAAATTTAAATCAAGGCAAAGTTAACATTAGAGAGGAAGAAGGCAAAGCAAGTTGCTTAACTTCATCAATGGCAAGTTGTGATATATCGGATAATTTTATAGCAATAGATTGTGACGGCAACCATTTTTCTGATAAAAGTGGTGCTTTATTATCAAGATACCACAAAGGCCCTTCAACATTTGGAACAAATACTTTTATAAAGGTTGATACTGATTTAAAAATATCAAAGACCCAAAATAAAGCTTCTTGTTTTACTGCTGGAGGAAATAGTGCAGGGCTTCATTCCGATATGACTTTGATAGTTGCAAGCAGAGGCAGAAACCTTGAAAACCCAAAAAGCCGTAAAGTAGGATTGAATACTGAACAACATTTAGAACCACGATTTGATGGTAAAACAAATTGCTTAACAAGTGTGCAAAAAGATAATTTAGTGATGCAATTGAATACAGTTACTGAAAGTAATGGCCGCCAACCATATCAACAAAATAGAGTTTACGACATAAACGGAATAAGCCCTGCATTGTTGGCTCAAATGAGTTGCGGCACTCATGCAATTTTAGTTCCCGAAGCAACAAAAAAAGGTTTTGCAGAAATATTGCCTGGTGAATGTTTTGATTTTGAAAACCCAACAAGCGAAACAAGAAGAGGCCGAAAGATGGAAGATAAAAGTAATTGCCTCATGGCGCAAACAACAACCAATTTTATGCAATACACCAATGATTTTAAAATTAGAAGACTTACTCCAACGGAATGCGAAAGGCTGCAGACTGTGCCTGATGGTTATACAAACCATGTGAGTGATACACAAAGGTACAGAATGCTTGGCAATGGCTGGACTATAGATGCTGTTGCACATATTTTTAAATATTTACTAGAACCTTAAAACTTTATAACCTTCCAACCTTAAACCTTAAAACCCTTAAAAACAAAAAAACATGAATAAAAAAAACATCCTAGAAGAAGCCAATGGATTGGTATATGGAGACAGAGCAGCGGACTATGGCAGTGTGCTTGATAACTTTACTACTACAGCAGCCTTGTGGAGCCCTATTTTAAAAATAACAGTAACAGCAGAGCAGGTGGCATTGTGCATGGGGCAGGTGAAGGTGGCAAGGCAGATATACAAGCCAAAAAGGGATAACCTTGTGGATGGCGCGGGCTATTTTGCCTGCTTAGAAATAATGCAAGAGGAAATACTTGCTAAAAATAAAGAAAGAACCCAACCTTAAAACCTTAAAACTTTCCAACCTTCCAACCTTCTAACTTTAAAACTTTCCAACCTTAAAACCTTAAAAACAAAAAAAATGCCAAAAAAATACCCGACTACCTTAGAAAAACGAGACGAGGACTTGAGAGAATTTTATGCATCGGCAAAAAAAAAGAATCCGCAGTGGCGGTATGATGCCCTGCTGCGAATGGTGGCAAAACAATTTTATATGAGCACAACTCATGCTCAGCGGATTATACTAAAAAAAACTTAATTGGTCTTCGATACATTGCGCTAGGGCGCAACACTCAGACTGACCATGATACATTG
>JBDNIM010000417.1:0-2523 GCA_041688295.1 Bacteroidia bacterium | reverse complement strand
GAACCACTTGAAAAAGAAATCTACGACAATGCGCTTAGGCAATTTTATTTTGAATCCAAACATCCCCAAAACACAATTTCGAGAGATGGAAAAACGACACAATCTAATAGAAATAATGAAACGGTTCAAGAAAAATTAAAAAGACATCAGGAACAAAAACACAAAAACTTCGTTAAAACATATTTGAACGAAGAATCTATTCTTCCACACAAAAAAAGAATTATTTTGTCAATTATATTTTGTTTGTTTGGTTTTATGACTGCATACAATAATTGGTTTATAAATTATGCCTCATATAATATTTTCATGGCACTGCTCGGTGTGCTTTGCTTTGGAATTGGGGCATACTTTTTATCGAACAATCTTTATAAAAAAGACCAGTATTTGTCTTTATTAAAACTTAATTATTTACCCAAAAAGTCTTATGCAGTAAGTGTTTTCATCTTATTAATATTTATTTTCCCTATTGCTTTTTTGGGCTTAATGAAACTAACCGAAAAAGTGCATTTAAAATATTTTTATGAATACACAAAACCAATCGACATTAGCTATGAAAACCATTTGGTAGATGAAGGAGATGTTATAATTACCTTCAAAAAAAATAACACTAACTATGTTAGGAAGCAATCTCCATCATTTAAAATTAACAGCGACAACATAGGAAAGTGTATTTTAAAACATTCTAAAATAAATCCTAATATCTGTGAGTTGCAATTAATTGAATGATGTAATTCAAAACCCCTCTGTCCAACTATATTTCTCCGCAATAATATTATTTTTTTCAAGTTTTAAATAATCGATAAAGGCAGCAGAAACAGGCGAATGCTTTTTGCTTTTCAACCAAATTAAACTCCAAGATGTTTTTATAGGCAAGCCTTTTGTAGGTATAATTTTCATAGCGTGGTTACTCAATTCTTTTTTAATTCCTATAAGCGGCATGATTGAATAACCAAGGCCAGCTATAATGGCTTGCTTGACAGCCTCATTTGAGGTAAGTTCCATTTTTTTCGTGACGGAAATTTTATTTTGTTCAATAAATTGTTCCATCGTTTGCCTAGTACCCGAACCTTTTTCTCTAAAAATGAGTGGCAAATTATTAAAAATTTCGTTAGAATGAAGTGTTTCATCAAAATCATTATTGGCAATGCCAACCAAAAACAATTTATTTTCAACTAAATCCAATTTTTCAATTTTTAAATTGGTTGGCAAAATGGACACCAAAGCGAAATCAACTTCATTGTTTTCCAAACTTTCAAGCACCTTACTTTTATTTGTTACATCCATCAATAGCTCCACCCCCGTGTGTTCATTAATAAAACCAGAAAGAAAAAATGGCATTACATATATTCCAGTTGAAACAACAGAAATCTTTAACCTTCCAGCCAACTTGCCTTGATAAGCCAATGTTTTATAATTGATGGCATACACTTGATTAATAATATTTTCGGCAGCTTCGGCTATTTCTTTTCCAAAATCTGTAATAAAAATATTGCGCCCAACTACCTCCGTTAAAGGGATTTTAAATTGGTCTTGAAAATTTCTTAACTGAATAGAAACCGCAGGTTGTGTCAAATTAAGAGCTGCTGCTGCTTTGGTTACGCTATTTGTTTGCACAACTTTTAAAAAAATCTGCAACTGATTGAGAGTATAATTCATTAAAAATATTTATGATTAGCATTACAAAGATAAATAAAAAACAATGGATTTAAAGAAATATTTTTGCACCAATAAAATTAATCAAAATAAATATGACAAAAATTACAGTAGCAAAAGGTGATGGCATTGGTCCAGAGATAATGGACGCCACATTAAACATTATTTTAGCCGCAGGTGCAAAAATTGAGATTGAAGAAATTGAAATTGGCGAAAAAGTTTATCTAGCAGGTAACTCTTCAGGAATATCTGATGCTTCGTGGGATACTATAAGAAAAAACAAGATATTTTTAAAAGCTCCCATCACAACCCCGCAAGGTGGAGGTTACAAAAGTTTGAATGTAACAACTCGAAAATTTCTTGGACTTTATTCCAATGTGCGTCCTTGTATGAGTTTAGCTCCTTTTATCAGCACAAAACACCCCATTATGGACATTGTGATTGTGAGAGAAAATGAAGAAGATCTTTATGCAGGCATCGAGCATCAGCAAACGGATGAGGTTGTTCAATGTTTAAAATTAATTAGTCGCCCGGGTTGCGAAAAAATTGTGCGCTATGCTTTTGAATATGCGAAACAACAAAACAGAAAAAAAGTAACCTGTTTTACAAAAGATAATATAATGAAACAAACGGACGGAATGTTTCATCAGATATTTGACGAGATTGCAAAAGACTATCCTGAAATAGAAAACGAGCATTGGATTATAGATATTGGCGCTGCAAAAATGGCCGATACGCCAGAAGCTTTTGATGTTATTGTAATGCCAAATTTATATGGGGATATTTTATCGGACATTGCTGCTCAAATAACAGGTTCTGTTGGATTAGCTGGGTCGGCAAATATAGGCGAAGAATGTTCAATGTTTGAAG
>JBDNIM010000416.1:0-4675 GCA_041688295.1 Bacteroidia bacterium | reverse complement strand
AATAAAAATGGCTTTTTAAGGCTCGACTGATTAAAGTAAAATTCTTTTAGCGCTCTCCTTTTCTTGCAAAGACTGCCTTATAAATTCATTCAACTTCTTGAAACTACAAATTTATATTATACCAATTCTAATTTTAAAATAGTCCAAACTATTTTAAATACCAGCCAGCTCCGCCTTCGAAATTCTTTTTTATAAAATAAAAAATTACAATTTCTTGAGCGGAGATATAGCTTAAAATAGGACAATCAAACGCAGCGGTGATTGGACTATATTGAAAGCATATTCAGTATTAATTAACGAAAAACGGAGATTTAATTTTTTAGATTTAAACCTTTATCCCTTCACACCGAAACTTCATCTTTTTACATTGAAAAAGCTATTAGGTATTATTTAAAGAAAAAAGTACTTTCACTTCAAACTTTCCGCTTCGGTCTTCCATCTTTCAGCTTCCCTCTACCTAACTATTAAAACCCCTTTGCCGCTGTAGCTGTGAATGCTTCCATCATACATGGCATCGGCTTGCACATTGCCCAATTGGAATTTTCCTTTAGAAACCGCTCGACACATATAGTAGTAATATTGTGTGCTATTGCCCCCAATATTTAAGAAATAGTTTATTCTATCGTCTCTGATGTCTATGTTGGTGGCATAAGATTGGTTTTTCATCCATTCCAAATCGTTGGTAACCGTAATTCTAGGGTTTTCAATTTCGAGTCCAGAAGGTAAAATATCTGTTAACACAATATTATTAATAGCACTTCCAAAAGGTCTGTTGATAGAAAGTTTAACAATTATCAAGTCGTTTTGCGTTATGTTTTCGGGGTTAATGGCATTCCCTTTTCTATCATAAAAAGTTCTGCGTGCCACAAGTCCATTGTCTTTTTCCTCGTTGTTTTTGCCATTTCCAATACCATCCGTCACCACAGAGTAATAGAAATTGCCGCTGCCTGTGCCTTTTATTTTGATATTATTTGCTTGCTTCGCATCAATAGAAAGCAATGAGCCTTTAAAATTGCCCATCGTTTTTCCATCTATTTCTACAACAGCAGCGCCACCTTCTTTAAAATATTGTTTGCCATATTTCCCCAAAGCAATGATGCTATAAGCCAAATCAATGGTGCTGAGGTAGCTTTGCCCTCTTAAATTGCTAATAAGTTCTTTGGCTATTGCATGCACAATTGGCGAATTTGTTTTAGACTCTAAAAGAGCATTCAAAACCAAAGCTTTGTCTTTCTCTGGCGAACTAAATCCAAACCATGAGTATCTGTAATCGTTTTCTCTTTGATAGGAGCTTGGCAAAAGCGATTTGAAAGTTTTTAAATCGCCTGTAAGTGCAAAAGTACTTGCCAAAATATATTGCGAACTGTTGTGCAATCTAGCGTTAGACATTTTACAAAAATTCATGGCACTTATATTGGGCGAACCCGCCAAAGCCAGAACATAAAGTGTGTAAACTTTTTCGCGAGAAATATATTTTGCTTTCTTATTGTCATTGTCTATAAATTCATAATCCAAAAGATTTTCTGAACTAGCAGCGTTGCACAAAGAAAGCAGCTTGCTTTTCATACCTTGGTTTACTTGATAGCCGTTTTTCTCACATTCAATTAAAAAATGAAGTGTGTAGGCGTTTAAGTATAAAGAATAATCATTATAACCGCTCCAATAGTTCATGTTTCCATCATAACTCACCATGTTATTGAGCTTTTGAATGGCTTGGTTCACATTATAGTTTGGATTGTTTTCTGAAACAAGTGCCTTGTTTTTATATATTTTTTTTCCAGTTGCTTTACTAAATTCAGGGAAATAAATTTGAGGAAAAGCGGCCGAAATTGTTTGTTCCAAACAGCCATGCGGATATCTGACTAAATATTGAAAATCTTTTGAAAGCGCAGCCAAAGGCGAATTGTCAATGATTATTTTTGTTTCTGTGGGTCCATAAAAAGACTCGCCAATGTTTGTTTCTATGGTTTCGTTGCCGTTCAACATGCCTTCTTTCGATTCGATATATAAGCCAGAGGCCGGACGCACGGCAATTTCCGTTTCATCCATAAATGTTTCGGAGGCAATGGCCGCTTTCACTTTTACTTTGGCAATGCCTATTTCTTCTTTCACAAGCAAATTATAGTTGATACGGGCTTCTTCGCCAGGTTTTATAGTTATAGATTCTTCGAATTTTTCTTGCAAAACAATTGGTCCTTCTAAAAACAAACTGCTTTTTACGGTTTGAATATTGGGTGTCGTATTGGTTAAATTTACCGTTAATGTTATTTCATCTTTCGGAGCCAAAAAGCGAGGCAAAGACATACTCATAACAATGGGGTCGAAAATCTTCATTTCTTTTTCTGCTGCGCCAAAACCATCGTCTTTATAAGCAACCGCCATTATTCTAACTGCCCCATAAAACTTTGGAATACTGGCTTCAAACTGCACCTCTCCACTTCCATTTGCTTTTAAAATACCACTCCAAATAGAAACGGGTTTAAATCGATTGGCTGCCAAAGGGTTCACTCTTTTTTCCATCATACTGCCATCTCCGCCTGTTGCGGTGCTTGTCATTTCGGGAAATAATTTTGCATATAAATCATAACTGTTCACCATTAAAGCCCTTTTTTGATAAAAATAATTATACGGATTGGGTGCTTTGCTACTATTAATAGATAAAATGCCTTCGTCAACAATTGCAATCGTTACTTCTGCATTGGGCACCGTTTTTATTTTGATGATTTGCTTTTTATTAGACCGGGTATTTTCCACCGCTAAAATGGAAATAGGTAGTTCTGTTTTTTCCTTAACAACCTTAATGTTTTTTAAACCATGCGCAACCGTCAAAGGAATGTCGCTAGAGGCCATTTTTTTGATAAGTGTGGCATTAATATAAATATTTGGCACTGACTCTGCGTTTAATTGAATGGTCAATGCTGCGCTCCTGTCTTTGGTTTCCACAACATGGTATTCTATCACTTTATTGCGCTCCACAGACACCAACAATCTACCATTAAAAGGGGTTTTGAACAAGAAATTGGCTTCGTCTTTGTGCGAATATTTGTCTTTGTCGCATTCAATTATCACTTCGCCTTCAGGATTCACCTCAAAATTGCTTGACGATGTAGCGCCATAAGAATATGCGTAAAAACTTGATGAGGTGTAGCCTTTGCTTTCATTTGGTAGTTTAACCAATATTTCATAAGAACCAGAGACCCTTGGAATATATGTGTAATCGTATTTGCCGCCCAAAATATCAACCACTCGGCTGCTCACTACTTTTCTAACAGGTTTGGAATTGTACCTGTAATTGCCATAATAATTCTCCAACACATTTTGCCATTCTATCATTACCACTTCTACCAAGGCATTTTTAACATTACAAAGTTTTCTGTTTTTGTTTAAAGCCACAATATTAAAGGTCAAAGGGGCTTCTGTGCCCACCCAATCAGCGTGCCTTTTTATACCAAAAAAGTAATCTTGGGTCATAATTTCAAAAGAATTGTATCTATTCACTGGGCGATTGTTTTCGTCAAAAACAGTGCTAAAAACAGTGCCTTTAATCAATCCTGAGTTTTTCCATTCGTTTTGGGTTTTAAATTCTTTAGTAAACTGACCATTGGCATCCGTAGTCCCCGCTTGAAAAACGGGTTCAAATCGTATTTTATTTTCAATATTAAAATTATAGTCAGCAAAGTTTTTATCTTTAAAATCATCCGAACGCAAGCTAAACTCACAATCAAAAGCCCTATTTGCAGAAGGCGGACCATAAAATGTTTTTGCCTCACCTTTCAAATAAATTGTTTCGCCAAGTGCATATTGCATTTTGTCTGTTTTGGTGGTAACCTTAATTTTATCGGGAACAAATTCTTCAATATTAATGTTTACATTATTGAGTTCTTCGCCATTCGCATTTTCAACAATAATAGAATAATTGCCTGTCATAAAAGAAGTTTGGGTAGAAAAATTGCCTTCACATGCACCTTGGGCATTGGTATTCAATCTTTTTTCTGAAATCACATTCCCATTAGGCCCTTGCAATTTCATAATAATTGGCATGTTTTTTATGTTTTCCATTTTATCATTTCTTATAATGGTATTAAAATTAATGGTTTCACCTGGGCGATAAATATTTCTTTCAGGATAAACATAAGCCCACCAACCCGACTGGGACTCTCTAATACCATCTGTTTCAAACTGAGCAGTTGCCACTCTATTCTCGTTTAGCAACATGTAATTAAAATCATCGGACAAGGTGGCGGTAACCATCGCCACTTCGTAACCTGCTATTCTGGTTTCTAAATCCTTGAAATGTGCCACGCCATTATTGTCTGTTTTTAAGGTATAAAGGTTTTGATTGTTGGTGCTAATTAAAGAAACCTCCACATCTTTTAAGGGGTCGCTTGTATAAATAGAATTTACCAATACCAAAATATCATTTTTGCTTTGTTTAGTTAAAATCCCTAAATCAGAAACTGAAACCAATTTTGTAGCGTTTGAATAATCGCCACTATTGCTTCTTACATTAACTAAATAAACACCTTTAAATCTTTTTTCATCGCTTAAATCTAAATTCAGCAAAGCTGTTTTCTTATTCTTTGGTAACGATTCTGTTTGAATGGTTTTTTCTATAACTGTTTTTCCATATTGGTTATCGTAGTCGTCATAATAGCTTTCCTGACTCACTCCATTT
>JBDNIM010000415.1:0-4440 GCA_041688295.1 Bacteroidia bacterium | reverse complement strand
TGGTGTTATTTCTAGCGACATTATTTTTATCTCATTGGCGCTATTAAGTAATGATTTCGCAATATTTTTAAAAACTTATGAAAAAGAAATCTCAATAACAGGCGGCTGTTTATTGATTGTATTTGGACTATTTATGTTTATAAATTCTAAACCCAAAAATACAGATGGTCCGATGTTTGAAAAAAAAACAAACTCAAAATTTTATTTTATTTCGAGCGGATTTCTTATTAATGCTGTAAACCCAGTCAATTTTTTCAGTTGGTTGAGCATTAGCACCTTGCTAACTGTTAATTATGATTTCAACATATCGCAAAAAACTGTTTTCTTTAGTGGAAGTTTAATTAGCATATTTTTAGTTGAGTTTCTCATTGCTTTTGGCGCCTTTAGAATTAAACCTTATATAAAACCTTCTTTATTTTCAATTATCAACAAAATATCGGGGAGTATTTTCATTCTTTTCGGCCTGCATTTGGCCTTAAAAACCTTTATATAAAATTTAAACCCTAAAAATAGCTATTTTTGCAACTATGATTCATTTTTGGACAAAGTATAAATATTGGGCTTTAACCACTGTAATTTTTACATGGATGTTGATATTTGATGGCAATAATATTTTAGAACTTACAAAAATAAGAAGGGATATAAATGCGCTTAATGAGAAAAAAGAATTTTACATTTTAGAAATAGAAAACCTCAAGAAAGAAGAAAAGGAACTTTTCTCTAACAACAGAAATCTTGAAAAATTTGCTCGTGAAAAGTATTTTATGAAAAAAAACAATGAAGATATCTTCATCATTAGAGAAGAAGATTAAGTAACTAAGATATCTTTAATTCAGTTATCTGAAAACTGCCCGATTTGCTAATACCAGTAACGGTAGCTCTAAATTCACCATTACTTGTGTTTACTGTAATTATCAAGACTAAATTCGAAACACCAATGCTTTCATGGGTTAAAGTGGCTTTAGTTGGCTTATTAGTTTTGAAAAAGTTTTCCAAAATCATTTTTGCCTGTTCTTTTGTGCTAACGCCACTTGTGTTCGGTGTTTTTAATTCAATACTTGAACTAAAAAAACTGGCTATTTCTGTTGCATTGCCATTTTGAAAAGCCAAAACCAATTTATCTGAATCGATTGATTTTGAATTCAAACTTAAAAAGCTAAATACTACTAAAATTAACGCGTTTATCATGGTTATATTTAAACATACATAAAGTGTGCCAAACATTACTTAATTTTCTTTTTTAATTCCTCAATTTGGTCTCTGTATCTAGCTGCTTCCATAAAATTCATGTCTTTTGCGGCTTTCATCATCGATTTTTCTGTTTCTTTTATTGCTGCTTTCAATTTATCTTGGGTCATATATTCAAAAACAGGGTCGGCTGCTACAGAAAAACCATCCGCATTAGCATAATTTGTTGGAACGGCTCCTGTTCTTATATAGTCCACAACCGAAGTTTGATCCATTATTTGTTGAATAGATTTATTAACCGTTGTTGGGGTTATGTTATGTTTTATATTGTAATCAATTTGTTTTTGCCTTCTTTGTTCAGTTATCTCTATTGTTTTGCGCATGCTTTCGGTCATTCGGTCGGCATACATTATGACTTTCCCATTAGAATTTCTGGCGGCTCTACCAATGGTTTGAATCATGCTTGTTACGCTCCTTAAAAAACCTTCTTTATCGGCATCCAATATGGCCACAAAGCTAACTTCAGGCAAATCTAATCCTTCTCTCAATAAGTTAATCCCAATTAAAACATCAATGTTTCCTAAACGCAAATCTCTCAAAATCTCTACCCTTTCCAAAGTTTTTACCTCACTATGAATATATTTACATTTAACCCCCAATTTGGTTAAATATTTGGCCAACTCTTCGCTCATTCTTTTGGTTAAAGTAGTTACCAAAACTCTGTCGCCCATTTTCACTCGCTCATCTATTTCATCTAACAAATCATCTACTTGATTGACGCACGGCCGCACCTCTATCAAGGGATCTAAAAGCCCTGTGGGTCTTATTAGTTGCTCTACAACGACACCTTCACTTTGCTGAATTTCATAGTCTGTGGGCGTGGCGCTTAAATAAATAACTTGGTTCAAAAACTGATTAAATTCCTCAAATTTCAATGGCCTGTTGTCTAAAGCAGAAGGCAACCTAAAACCATATTCAACAAGGTTTATTTTACGAGACCTATCGCCTCCATACATGGCTCGAACCTGCGGCAAACTGACATGGCTTTCATCCACAACTAACAAAAAATCCTTTGGAAAATAATCTAACAAACAAAATGGTCTGTCACCTGGATTTCGCCTATCCATATATCTGCTATAGTTCTCAATTCCACTGCAATAACCCAATTCTCGCATCATTTCTAAATCAAAATTCACACGCTCTTCAAGCCTTTTTGCCTCCAAATATTTACCCTGTTCTTTAAAATATTCAAGTTGCAAAACCAAGTCGTCTTGGATTTGATAAATGGCCTGATTTAACTGCTCTTTCGGAGAAACATAAATATTGGCAGGATAAATAGCAACTGAATCATGGTTGCCCAAAATAATGCCAGAAGCGGGTTCAAAGGACTGTATTTCCTCAATTTCATTGCCAAAAAAAGAAACTTTATATGCAAAATCGTTATAAGCTAAAAAAACATCCACTACATCGCCATTTACCCTAAAAGTGCCTCGAGTAAATTCGGCTGTAGTGCGGCTATAAAGACTATCTACTAACCTGTGCAACAACGCATTGCGTCCCAATATTTGCTCTTTTTCTAGCTTAATAATACTTTTTTCATAATCAGTTGGATTACCAGCACCATAAATGCAACTAACTGAAGCAACCACTACAATATCGCGCCTTCCACTTAGCAACGAAGATATTGTTTTCAGTCGCATTTTCTCAATTTCTTCGTTAATGCTCAAATCCTTCTCAATATAAGTTCCAGTTGTTGGAATAAAAGCCTCGGGCTGATAATAATCGTAGTAACTTACAAAATATTCTACATCATTTTTAGGAAAAAACTGTTTAAATTCGCCATACAATTGCGCCACCAAGGTTTTATTATGGCTCAAAATTAATGTCGGCCGTTGTACTTGTTGAATAACATTTGCAATTGTAAAAGTTTTACCGCTGCCCGTAACCCCCAATAAAGTTTGGGCCGGAGCGCCACTATTTAATCCCGCCACCAGCTGTTTTATGGCTGTTGGTTGGTCGCCAGTGGGCTTAAACGGTGATATCAATTCGAAATCTGACATTTGGGGGTGGCGAAGGTAATAAGGAAAATATAAATTACAGCTATTTTATTGGATTATTGTTTTTTATTGTTGGATTGATTAATTGGTAAATTCTTGAAAAAAAACACATAAATTTTGATTTTTGATATTTTGCAGAAATGTTGTTTGAGACAATAAGTTTCCAAAAAAAATATCTTCGGTATTTTGAGCATGAAAAACAGTCATATATTAATATTAAAAAACAAACAATTGCGCCAAAAGTTCAGTAAAACGGACAATATTTCATAGGACAAGGCATAGGATAGATATTTGGACGATTAACATCAAAACACAAAATAAGAATATTCAAAAATTTACTATCAAAGCGCAAGAAAGTATTGAACGAGCCCAACAAATTGCATTTGAAAGTGAGCATCCAAGCATCGAAAATTGCCATTTATTAAAAGGGATTATCGAAACGGATGGAGATGTTTTAAGTTATATTTTCGGCAAAATTGGGGCAAACCTAAACAGGGTTGTTCAGGCAAATGATGCCATTTTAAATGGATTGCCCAAGGTGCAAGGCAACACAACACAAATGCTTTCTAACAATGCAAACACAACATTGATGTATGCAGAAAAATTGATGAGGGAATTTAAGGACGAGTATGCCTCTGTTGAGCATATTTTTCTTTCTTTGGTGAATAACAACGACAATGTTGGCAACCTTTTGAAAGATGCTGGCATTAAATTTAACGATGTAAAAAAAGCTTTAATTGAGCTAAAAGGCGACACCAAAATACACTCTCAAAGCGGAGGCGAAACCTATAATTCTTTGAAAAAATTTGGAGTAAACCTGAACGAGATGGCTGCCCAAGGAAAGCTTGATCCCGTTATTGGTAGAGACGAAGAAATTAGAAGGGTGTTACAAATTTTGAGCCGTAGAACAAAAAATAACCCTGTTTTGATAGGTGAGCCAGGTGTGGGAAAAACGGCAATTGCAGAGGGTTTGGACCGAAGAATTATGCAAGGCGATGTGCCTGAAAACTTAAAAACAAAAACTATTTTTAGTTTGGATATGGGGTCGTTAATTGCGGGGGCAAAATATAAAGGCGAATTTGAAGAACGCTTAAAATCGGTTGTAAATGAGGTGATAAAAAGTAATGGCGAGGTTATTTTATTTATTGATGAAATTCACACCCTTGTGGGTGCTGGCAAAAGCGAAGGGGCGATG
>JBDNIM010000414.1:0-6731 GCA_041688295.1 Bacteroidia bacterium | reverse complement strand
TGGACACCGTTTTTTCAAACATGGGAATTGGCGGGCCGTTATCCAAAAATATTGACAGATGAAGTGGTGGGAGTGGAGGCAACAAAATTATTTATAGAAGCCAACGAAATGTTGGACAAAATTATTGCAGAAAAATGGCTGACAGCCAATGCAAAATATGGTATTCTGCCAGCAAACGCAACCGATGATAGCATAGAAATAATGAATGAAAAAGGCGAAACCATCGAGCATTTTCATTTTTTAAGACAACAAAGAAAAATGGCGCCAGGTGTTTCCAATGTTTCTCTAGCCGATTTTGTAGCACCAAAAGCGAGTGGCAAAAATGATTATATGGGCTTTTTTGCAGTAACAGCAGGTTTAAATATAGAAGCAAAGGTTAAAGAGTTTGAAGACAACCACGATGATTATAATGCCATTATGTTAAAAGCATTGGCAGATAGGCTTGCAGAGGCTTTTGCCGAAAAACTACACCATTTAGTTCGTACAAAATTTTGGGGCTATGCCAAAAATGAAAGCTTAAGCAACGAAGAATTGATTTTAGAAAAATATGAAGGCATAAGACCCGCACCCGGCTATCCTGCCTGCCCAGACCATACAGAAAAATCTAAATTGTTTCAGTTATTGGATGCAAATTCTGTGGGTATTACATTAACAGAGAGTTATGCCATGTATCCAGCTTCGTCTGTTTCTGGCTTTTATTTTGCAAATCCCAAATCAAAATATTTTGGAGTGGGCGTTGTAAACAAAGACCAAATAGAGGATTATGCAGTAAGGAAAGAATTGCCTTTAGAGGAAATAGAGAAATGGTTGCGCCCTGTTTTAAGCTACTAGAAAAATAAAGACGCAATGCCAATGGCGGCAATCACACATATTAAATCTACCAAAAGCATTATACCAAGCGTGTAGCGGATATTCTTGATTTTGATTGCACCAAAATAAACCGCTATCACATAGAAAGTGGTTTCGGCACTGCATTGAAAAATGCAACTCAATCTGCCAGTAAAACTATCGGGTCCAAATGTTTTCATTGCATCAATCATAAATCCCCTAGACCCACCAGAGCTAAATGGCCTAAGCAATGCAACGGGCAAAGAGTCTGTTATAGATTTATTAACACCAAACATGCCAAACAAATTAGAAATATTAACCGATATGATTTCAAATAAACCACTGTTTCTAAAAATTGAAATGGCTGCCAATATGCCTAAAACATAAGGAAAAATACTGACGCCTGTTTTAACGCCACTGTTTGCCCCTCTCACAAATGCATCGAAAATATTAGAATCTATTGCCAAAAACTTTTTTTCTTTTATGAAAGCGTAAACAAGCGTAAACAGGATGATTAAAAATAAGATTATGGCAGATAAATTGCCTGTAAAATGATTTTTTTGAATCAAGTGCATTTGGTTGATATAGAGCAACAAACCAACGATGCCACCAATAAGTGAGAAGATAATTGTGAGCAAAAAACCGCTTTTGAAATTTATCTTTTGCTTGAACCCAACAATTAGCAAAGCGGCTAAAGTGCCAATAAAGGAAGTGATAATACAAGGCAACATGACATCTGCCGGATTGGCTGCATTCTCTGCCGCACGATAACCAATAATGGAGGTGGGAATCAGGGTTAACCCAGCTGCATGTAAACACATAAACATAATTTGCGCATCGCTTGCCTTTTCCTTTTCTTGGTTCAGTTCTTGCAAACTTTCCATGGCTTTGAGTCCAAAAGGGGTAGCCGCAGAATCTAAACCTAAAAAATTGGCGGCAAAATTTAAAGTCATGTATGAAATGGAAGGGTGGTTTTTGGGGATAGAAGGAAAAATCTTTACAAACAAAGGACTCGTGAATTTTGCCAGCTTTTCCGTTGCGCCAGAGTCAATAAGCAATTGCAAAATGCCGCAGAAAAATGCTAAATATGCAATTAAAGGAAGGATAATATCAAAAATGCTTGATTTGCAGGTGGGCAACAATCCGTCAGATTTTTGTGTATCGTAATATATTTTAACAACCGTTTTGTTTTTTGCTAAACTGCTGTCTATAACAATGTTTTCGCCAGCCGAAAGTACAAAAACAGTGTCTTTCTTGTGCGTTAGGTTTCTGCGAGCGGTGGTTCTTTTCTCAGATTTAATGAGTTCATCAAAAATGCTTGCTTGTATTTGATTGCCATATTTTTCAGCCACCAAAATTTTATCGTCTTTTTTGCCGTTTATTACCCTATCTAAAGCATAATGCCTTGATGAAAAGAATTCTATAAATATGAATATAATAGAACTAACAAATATAATTAACCAAAATCTACTTAATGCCATAAAAAAACAAGCAAAGGTATTTAAGTTTTTGACAAATAATAAACTTAAATTAAAAATAATTGTTTATTTTTGCATATTAAATTGAAACATTCGTTATTTTATATTGCTTTCTTTCTAACTGCCCTTTCGTCTTTGGCTTCCAGGCCGACTGCGCACGCAAGTAATTTGAGCTTTAATAATTTATTGTGTACATCTGTTAATTTGCAATGGACCAATGGCAACGGAGCTGCAAGAATTATAGTTGCAAAAGAAGGCTCTGCTCCCGATTATATCCCTATTGATTTTGAGCAATACACTGCAAATAATAGTTTTGGACTATCAATAGAATACGGCATAAAAAACTATATTGTTTATAACTCCAACGGCACCAATTTTGTAAATATTACAAATCTTCTGCCTAATAAAACTTATTACTTCATGATTTATGAACACGATAACAGAGGCAATACAACGCTATATTATACATCAGGTTCACCTTCCATTTCTTTAACAACAGAATATTTGAATCTGAATTTTTCCATTTTATATATAGACAGTTGTCAACAAAAAAACAGATATACTTTCACCAATACATCCACCACCTCAATAACAGGCGTCTCTTATACTTTTGATTTTGGAGGAGGAAATACCAGCACAGCTAGCCCCATTAGCTATTCTTTCACTAATGCAGGTCTTGTTCCTGTTAAAATTACAGCAACACCAAGTCTTGGTTGCGCCAATTCTGCCACCAAAAATGTTAGAGTATATAATAAAAAAGTAGCTTTCATTAATTATAATATTTTTAAAGACACTATTCAATGCCTAACAGGCAATTATTTTGATGTTGACCCTGTTCCTGTTGTTTCGCCTTTGGGGGCCTCTTACAGATACAATTGGGATTTTGGAGACAATACATTTTCCTCTTTTAAAAGGATGAAAAAAACATATTCTGCAAGTGGAACCTATAACATTCAATTGGAAATAATAAGTAATGTGAACACCGTTCCAACGGGTTGTAAAGATACCATTAGATTTAAAGTCCAGGTTTTAAATAATCCTGCAGGAGGGTTTAATATCAATAAAAAAATGCAGTGCTTTAAAAATAATCAATTTGTATTCGAGAACCCAAATAATTCGATAGTTTCTTACAAGTGGTATTTTTCAAATGGTGATTCTAGCGCAACGCAACAAACGGTTAAATCATTTACAGACACTGGAAAATATAGAGTTATACATGTTGCAAAATCCGTTGAAGGTTGTTTTGGGAGAGACACTAATTTTGTTTTTGTGAAACAAAACACAGACGCTAGTTTTGCTGCCTTGCCAGCTTCTCTTTGTCAAAGTGCAACTCCAATTGCCCTGATACCAGCCGTTTCAGGTGGTGTTTTTCAGGGCTATCCAAATGTAAACAATCAAATTGTGCCCAATAGTCCTGGTGTTTATAAGATGTTTTATATTTACACCAATTCATTTTGTGCAGACTCTAGCGAACAGGATTTCGAGATTTTACCAAACCCCAAACCCCAGTTAGATAAGGATACCTCTATCTGTTCGGGTGCTTCTTATTTTATAAATACCAATGAACTTGGCGATGATTATCTTTGGAACTTTGGCCAAACAACACCCGGCATCAATGTGAGCCAAACGGGACAATATATTGTTAAAGTTACGCTCGGAAATTGTGTTGGATTTGATACAATAAATATCACTTTTAATACCGCACCTATTATTTTGTTGGGAAGAGATACCGTTTTATGCAAAGGGGCAAATTTCAAACTTGTTGCCAATAATGCAAATACAAATTATATTTGGAACACCGGCAGCACAGATAGTTTTATCTTTGTTTTCAACACAGGAAAATACAAACTTAAAGCCTCCAATGTTTGTGGCGTTATGGAAGATTCAATAAATATTACCATTCAATCAGAATATTGTGATTTATTTATGGTTAACGCCTTTTCTCCTAACAACGATTTAATTAATAATGTCTTTATGCCACGAGGAAGAAATATTACAGTCAAAAATTTTCAAATTTATAATAGATGGGGCGAGCTAATATTTGAAACCGACCAAAATAATGTTGGATGGGATGGCACATTTAATGGAAAAGATGCTGAAATGGGATTGTTTATTTGGAAATTATTTTACACCGTAAATAATGGGCCATACATTAAAAAGTCAAATGCATTTGGTAATATATTATTGATTAGGTAGTATTTTTACTTTTAGGAAATTAGATGTTTAACATTTCTAATTAATCGTTTTTTTTGTTTTTACACGCATAGTTTTTTTACCTAAAATGAGGCAATTTTTGGCTTGTTTAGAACCTAAAAAAAATGTGTAAATATTTTGTCTAACTAAAAAACTTTCATGCCATATTTTTTGTTAAATTTGCGCAACTTTTTAAAACCAATTATTTCAATGAAATTACATACCGGTCAAACAGACCATTTTGAAAACAGACACAATGGCATTGTGGCTTCGGAAGACTTAAAAATTATGTTAAAAACCATTGGCGCATCGAGCGTTGACGAGTTAATTAGCAAAACTGTGCCCGTTGGCATAAGAATGAAGGGAAGTCTTGCAATCGGACAAGCGGTTAGCGAGCAGGATTTGCTTTCTACTTTGAAGAAAATAGCGGAAAAAAACCAAGTTTTTAAAAGCTATATTGGAATGGGATACTACAACTGTTTTACACCAGGTGTTATTTTAAGAAACATAATGGAAAACCCAGGATGGTACACCCAGTACACGCCATATCAAGCGGAAATTGCGCAAGGTAGATTAGAGGCTTTGCTTAATTTTCAAACCATGATTATAGACCTAACTGGTTTGCCTATTGCAAATGCAAGTTTGTTGGATGAAGGAACTGCTGCTGCTGAGGCCATGGCTATGTTGCGCAGTGTGCATAAAAACGACCACGCCATTAAGTTTTTTGTTGATAGCTCTGTTTATCCCCAAACTTATGATATTTTGGTAACAAGAGCAGAGCCAATGGGCATTGAGCTTGTTAAAGGTGATTTTAACACTTTTGAAGGCGATGACACCTATTTTGGTTGCTACTTGCAATATCCAAACAATGAAGGAAAGGTTGTTGATTATAAAACTTTTGCAGAAAAAATGCAAGAAAAGGGCATTAAAATTTGTGTTGGTACGGATTTGATGGCACTCACTATTTTGACCCCTCCAGGTGAATGGGGTGCTGATTGTGTAATTGGCACATCGCAAAGATTTGGCGTTCCGTTGGGTTTTGGTGGGCCACATGCTGGTTTCTTTTCTACAAAAGACGAATACAAAAGACAAATACCAGGTAGAATTATTGGCGTGAGTGTTGACAGGCATGGCAACAAAGCCTTAAGAATGGCTTTGCAAACAAGAGAGCAACACATTAGAAGACAAAATGCAACCAGCAATATTTGCACCGCTCAGGTTTTGTTGTCTATTATGGCTGGCATGTTTGGCACTTATCATGGGCCAGAAGGAATTAAAAAAATCGCCTATAAAATTCATGGTTTATCAAAAACACTAGTTGCCGGATTAGAAAAAATTGGGTTTAAACAAAACAATGCTTTGTATTTTGACACTATTAACATCAACAGCAATGGATTATCAGAAAAAATTAAATCAGAGTCTGAAAAAAATAATATCAATTTCCGATATTTCGAGAATGGAAACATCGGTATTTCTATAGATGAAACAACTTCCGTTGCCAATATTTATGAAATTGTAAAATGTTTTGCAACTGTTTCGGGTGCCTCTGTTTCTTTATCAGAAATTGAGCAATTGGCGGCTAATCAAGAATTAAGCTTCCCTGAAAACTTGTTGCGTAAATCTAATTTTATGACACACCCTGTGTTTAATAATAACCACAGCGAGCATGAAATGTTAAGATATATTAAAAGACTCGAATCTAAAGATTTGTCATTGTGCCATAGCATGATTTCTTTGGGCAGTTGCACCATGAAATTGAATGCAACAACGGAGATGATTCCTGTTACATGGCCGGAGTTTAACCAAATTCATCCATTTGTTCCTGTCAATCAGACAAAAGGGTATTTAGAAATTCTTGAAGAGCTTTCAAAAGATTTGCAAGAAATAACTGGTTTTGCTGGCATGAGTTTGCAGCCAAATGCTGGTGCTCAAGGAGAGTATGCCGGACTGTTGGTTATCAGAGCTTATTTTAAAGACATTGGACAATCGCACAGGAATATTGCTCTTATTCCAGAGTCTGCACATGGCACCAATCCTGCGAGTGCGACAATGGCCGGTATGAAAATTGTGATTGTAAAAAATCTTGAAAATGGAAACATAGATATTGAAGATTTAACTGCAAAAGCGCAGCTTCATGCAGATAATTTGGCCGTTTTAATGGTTACTTATCCATCAACTTATGGTGTTTATGAGTCGGGAATTAAAGAAATAACAGACATTGTCCATCAATAT
>JBDNIM010000413.1:0-2430 GCA_041688295.1 Bacteroidia bacterium | reverse complement strand
TGTGAGTGTGAATTACGACAGATGGGATATTTGCAAAGATGCCTGCACTTTTGGCGCAGAGCATAAAACATCTGTGTTTCAATTTTTAAAGAATCCTTTAATCAGAGAGTTTGGCGAAGATTGGTACAATGAATTAGAGCAAATCTACAACGCTTGGAAACAAGAGAAACACTAATATCTTTTCAATTAAATTCACTTGACAAAGCAGGAATTAACGCAAATTATTAGTAAATATGTGCCAAAAGGCACTGCTGAAATGTGCGTTAATTTATTGATTATACACAAAATTCAATTAAAGCTAACAAAACCACGAACCAGTAAATATGGAGATTATAGAGCACCACATAAATTGGATAGCAAACACCGCATTTCTGTAAACTCAAACTTAAATCCATATTCTTTCATCACTACTTTCTTGCATGAAGTGGCGCATTTAACAACTTTTGAAAAACATAAAAACCGCTGTGCCCCGCATGGCAAGGAATGGAAACAGGAGTTTAAAAACTTTTTAGAGCCTTTGATTCAACACCACCAATTGCCCGATGATGTATCCGTGGCATTGAAAAACTATATGATGGATCCTTCGGCTAGCAGTTGTTCCGACAAAGAATTAACCAAAGTGCTGTCTCGATATGATAAAGATGACAAGGTTTTATTAGAAGAAATTGTCGTTGGAACTGTGTTTAGAGTGGATACAGGAAAGGTATTTAAAAAAGGCAATAAATTGCGAACATGGTTTCAATGTTTTGAGGTAACAACGGGCAAAGTTTATAAAGTAAGTGGTGTTTGTAAAGTAATTGTCGTTGAAGGCTGATTTATTAAAAAAAATCGACAATAGCACTGCGCACAGAAAACCTCGAGAAATATTAGCGAATCATGTGATACAAAACAAAGAGCTGTTGCCTTTGCTTGTAAAAACTGCACTAAACCCTGAGATAGAAAGCCACTACAAGGCTTGTTGGATTTTAGAAATTATATTTGAGAAACACACCGAATGGATAGTTGATTATTATACAATTATTAAAGAGAGGATGGGCGACATATCTCATGACGGTGCTTTGAGGTCGTTGACAAAAATAGCAATGTTTATTTCTGAAAATAAGAAAAACCAACCTGATGAAGAAATAGAATTGGCCTATATTGAACAATATTTTCTGTGGTTGAAAAACTTAGACAAGGTCGCCTCAAAGGTTTATGCAATGTATGCTTTAAAGAATTTTAGCAAAAAGCACCAATGGATAAAGAACGAACTTGTTTTTATCATTGAAAAAGATTTCAATTCATTTTCTTCCGCCTATCAAGCGGCTGCAAAAATGGTTTTAAAAGCCTTGGCTAATGCGTAGTTGAGTATTTTTCTAAACACCAACTCCTCAATTCTCAATTCCCTATTCTCAATTTACAACTCCTTTTTCAGAAAATAAGCCGTAAAGCTTTCCTTGTTTTTGGCAACCTGTTCGGGTGTACCCGAGCAAATAATATTGCCACCGCCTTTGCCGCCTTCTGGTCCCAGGTCTATAATATAATCAGACACTTTTATAACATCCATATTATGTTCTACCACCAAAACGGTGTTCCCTTTGTCCACCAATTTGTTTAAAACATCTAGCAGAACTTTAATGTCCTCAAAATGCAAACCCGTGGTTGGTTCATCAAGAATATAAAAGGTGTTGCCGGTGTCTTTTTTTGAAAGCTCTTCGGCCAGTTTCACCCTTTGGGCCTCGCCACCGCTAAGCGTTGTGGACGATTGACCGAGCGTAATATAACCCAATCCTACATCGTTCAAAGCCTCCAATCTTCTATAAATCAAAGGCATGTTATCGAAAAACGAAAGGGCTTGGTTGATGGGCATGTTTAAAACATCGTTGATACTTTTGCCTTTATATCTCACCTCTAGCGTTTCTCTGTTGTAGCGTTTGCCATTGCAAGTGTCGCATAAAACCTCCACATCGGGCAAAAAATTCATCTGAATAACCTTGTAGCCCCCGCCTTTGCAGGTTTCGCACCGCCCGCCCGACACATTGAAAGAAAAACGCCCAGGTTTGTAAGCCCTTATTTTTGCTTCGGGCAACATGGAATATAAATTCCGGATGTCTGTAAAAACATTGGTATATGTGGCCGGATTGCTCCTTGGTGTGCGCCCAATGGGCGATTGGTCTATACGAATCACTTTGTCAATGTTCTCTAATCCTTTGATGGATTTATAAGGCAAACATTGGTACTTGCTTTTGTAAACATGTTTGGCAAGTATAGGGTAGAGGGTTTCGTTAATTAACGAAGACTTGCCGCTGCCCGAAACCCCCGTAATGCAAATTAATTGATTGAGCGGAAACGAGGCGCTTATGTTTTTTAGATTGTTGCCCGTGCAACCCTCCAACACCAACTTATTGCCCGAACCTTTTCTTCTCTTTGCAGGTACTTCAATTTTCCTAG
>JBDNIM010000412.1:0-2275 GCA_041688295.1 Bacteroidia bacterium | reverse complement strand
ACCTATATGGGCATTGCCCGCACCACATTTGTGATAGACGAAAAAGGGCACATTGAGCAAATGATAGAAAAAGTAAACACCAAAGCCCACGCTGCTCAAATCATTTAATAAAAAAATAAAAAAATAAAAATATATGTTTGGATTATTTAAGAAAAAAACAGAATTAGAACTCTTGCAAGCGCAATATGAAACCATGATGAAAGAATCATTTAAGTTTTCAACCATCAATCGTAGCAAGTCTGACGAGCTAAGAGCCGAAGCCGAAAAAATAGGCGATAAAATAGCCGAACTGAAAAAATAAATTATCGTTTTTTTTGCCGCTAATTGTGTTCATAAATGTTACCTTTGCGGCTCACAAATTAAAATATTAATCTTTAGTGCAAACCAAAGTTAAAAAAGACCATATTGTCATTAAGTTTGCTGGAGATAGTGGCGATGGCATGCAACTAACCGGTTCAAATTTTGCGGAAACAAGCGCGCTTTTTGGCAACGATATCAGTACATTCCCAGATTTTCCGGCAGAAATAAGAGCCCCAATAGGCACGCTGCCAGGTGTTTCTGGGTTTCAATTACATTTTAGTAGCGAAAAAATTCAAACGCCAGGCGATTTTTACGATGTTCTGGTGGCGTTGAATGCAGCTGCCCTAAAAACAAATATCAAGCTTTTGAAACCCCATGGTATTCTTATTGTGAATATTGATGGATTTGATTCAAAAAACCTAAGACTTGCCAACATTCCCGAAAACGAAAACCCAATAGAGAACGATAGTTTAGCCAATTTCACGGTTTATAAAATAGACATTACAAAAATGGCAAAAAAAGCTGTTGAGCCTTTTGGGCTTGGCAACAAAGAAGCCGAAAGATGTAAAAATATGTTGATTTTAGGCATCTTGTATTGGTTGTTCGACAGAGACGCAGAAAATACAATTAGCGCTATTCAAAAAAGATTTTCTAAAAACGAGGTTTTGGTAAATGCAAACATTGCAGCCTTAAAAGCTGGCTACCATTTTGGTGAAACAAGCGAAATGTTTAACAGCCAATTTGAGGTGGCGTCAGCAAAATACGACAAAGGAACTTACAGAAGTATCAATGGCAATCAAGCCACTTCTTTAGGTTTTTTGGCAGCATCTATAAAAAGCGATTTGCCATTATTTTTGGGATCGTATCCAATTACGCCAGCGTCTGATATTTTGCATGAGTTGGCAAAACACAAAGGGTACGAAGTCATTAGTTTTCAGGCAGAAGACGAAATAGCGGGTATTTGTGCTGCAATAGGCGCTTCCTATTCAGGTAAAATTGGAATCACAACGAGTTCTGGTCCCGGCATTGCTTTAAAAACAGAAGCCATTGGATTGGCCACTATGTTAGAACTGCCTTTGGTTATTTGCAATGTGCAAAGGGGCGGTCCTTCCACAGGATTGCCAACAAAAACTGAACAATCAGATTTGTTACAAGCTTTATATGGTCGCAATGGCGAGTGTCCAATTGTTGTAATAGCTGCCAATTCGCCTTCAGATTGTTACGAAACTGTGTATTGGGCGGTGAAAATTGCTTTGGAACACACGGTTCCCGTCATGTTTTTGAGCGATGGATATATTGCAAATGGAGCAGAACCTTGGTTGATTAAAAACCTTGAGGATTTGCCTAGCATTACACCAAAATATGTAACCCATTCGACAGAAAAAAAGTATTTGCCTTATGAGCGCAACGAAGATTTATCAAGAAATCATGCGGTGCCTGGTGTTGCAGAAAACGAATATCGCATGGGCGGACTAGAGAAAGAAAACATCACAGGCAATATTAGTTATGATGCAGCAAACCATGAGTTGATGGTGAAAATAAGAGCTCAAAAAGTTCAAAATGTGGCCAATTTTTTGCCTTTGCAAACTTTTGAACAAGGCAACGAACATTCAAAAGCACTGGTTGTTGGCTGGGGCGGCACATTCGGAAACATCTCCACTGCTGTTTCCGAACTCAGAAAAGAAGGCGTAGATGTGGCTCAAATTCATTTGAAATATATCAATCCTTTGCCCCTAAACTTGAAAGAAATGATTCAATCATTTGAGAATATAATTGTTCCTGAATTAAATAGTGGGCAATTGATTAAAATTATAAGAGAGCAATTTTTGGTAGATGCCAAAGGCATTAACAAAATACAAGGACAGCCATTTCAGGTTTTAGAACTGAAACATGGCATCAAACAATTAATGAATTATTAATAATAAAAACGCATGCACAACGAAACTTTTCCCGCAGTTTTTACCCCCAAAGATTT
>JBDNIM010000411.1:0-3338 GCA_041688295.1 Bacteroidia bacterium | reverse complement strand
CTCTCCTTACTATTAAAAACTAAATGAAAAATTTATTAAAAACAACTGTTTTACTTATCGTTTTCTCGCTCTCTATTTTAAATTCATTTGCCCAATGTCCTATGTGTAAGGCAAGTGTAGAAAGCAGTCAATCTAGTGGGTCAAAAAGTATTGGAATGGGATTAAATGTCGGTATTTTAATGCTTTTAGCATCTGTCTATGTTATAATGGCAATAGTTGGATTCTTTTGGTATCGAAATTTCAAAAACAATCGTTTTGTTGAAAACTAATAATCCTCCTACCCTTTTAAAAAGCATTATTACATATAAATGTCCAAGATGCAGAAAGGGTAAAATGTTTCCATTTAGTGTTTTGAATCCTTTTAAATTTAGTGTTACCAATGATTATTGCCCACATTGTAACTTAAAATTTGAACACGAAACAGGTTTTTTTTGGACATCCATGTATATCAGTTATGGATTTAGTACGGGTCTTATGATATTAATGGGTGTTATTTCAATAAACTTGAATTGGAGTTTCTCAAAAATTATGTATGTTTTAATTCCAACTATTCTTTTATTAACGCCTTTTTTGTTTAGATATTCTCGTGTTTTATTAGTTTATTGGCTGCATCCTTTCAAAAAATTTGACAAAAATTTATATTGAGCTTTCTAAGATTCAATAAACTTTAATTAAGGCTTCTAAAATGTGATGGACAGCCGGACATACTTTTGAATTTGCAAGTGTCAAACTTTTCCTTTTTATAAAAACATCTTCATTTGTGTAAGGAAATCTTGCACAATCAGATGGCCGAACTTCATAAATTTGACATGTATTATTACCGTTTAAAAAAACACAGGGCGATTGTTTCAAAACCCAATCATTTTCCTTGTCCAACATTAAATATTTTTCTAAAAAGCTTGGTTCTGTTAGTTTAAAGTGTTTGCTAATTCTTTTTATATCAGTGGCTTTAAATGTAGGGCTATGATTTTTGCAACAATTGGCACAATCCAAACAATCTATTTTTGAAAAAGCCTTTTCATGCAGTTCTGGCAGTTGCTTTAAAACAACATTCTCTTTTACTATGTCTAAAAACTTTTTGTATTGCTTTTTAATCGATTCGCTTTTGTTTTTCCAATTATTGTCCAAACTCCAATCCATAAATGTTGAATCTGAAAGTTAAAAAATTCGATTGCAAGAAATTAAAGCGTATTCCAGTCCATCTTTATTTGAAATGCCTTTTTCGTTTACAAGGCTAATTCTAACAGTTCCGCTTGCGTGAATTACTTCTTTTTTATTGAGCATAATGCCAACATGGGAAACTTTTTCTTTATTAGGAGCAGAAAAAAACACTAAATCGCCCGTATTTAAAGCATTAAAACTTATCTTTTCACCCATAAAAATCTGTTGAGAGGTGTCTCGTGGTAAATTAATTTTCAGTGTTTTAAAAACTATTTGAACAAAGCCAGAACAATCAATGCCCATAAATGTGCGCCCACCCCACAAATATGGGGTATTTAAAAATGATTTTGAAACCTTTTCTATTTGTAGTCTTAATGGTAGGTGATGGTTTGGCTTCAGATTTGGCTTTACTTCAAAATCCATATCATTAATTTTTATAAATCTTGTATCTGGAATTAAGGCACCACAAGGTATAAACATTTTTTCTGTTTTATGAACCGCTTCTATGTACAACAAATCGTTCGTTTTAGTTAATTCAACATATTCGTTGAAAGTATTAGCACTAATCCAGCCGCTATAATCATCAAAAAATGTGCTTATCGATAGCCAATTTTCCTTGGTGTCATTTACAATATAGCTTTCGCCAAAAATTAAAGAAGATACTATTTCTGAGCTCGAACTTGCCTCGGCCCTAATTGGAATATAGGTTTGCAAACAAGTGCCTTTTTGTCCACGCATACAAAAAATTAAATATGAAGACGCGATTTTCTGTCTAAAAGAACTTCTTCTTTTTCAACATAATCAGGATCGGGCACACAGCAATCTACAGGGCACACTGCTGCACATTGTGGTTCTTCATGAAAACCCATACACTCTGTGCATTTATCTGCCACAATGAAATAAACCTCATCGCTGATTGGATTAAATACATCATCTACACTAACAACTGTTCCGTTTATTAATGTATAAGTGCCTTCAACACTTGTTCCGTCTTTTATGCGCCATTGAACACCACTTTCATAAATTGCATTGTTCGGACATTCTGGCTCGCATGCTCCGCAGTTGATGCAATCGTCTGTTATTTTTATTGCCATAATTATATTATTTGTTCTATTGCTTTTTTAATGAATTTTACAAAAATTGGATGCGGGTTTTCTACCGTACTTTTCAGTTCCGGATGGTATTGCACACCAATAAAGAAAGGATGTTCTGGTATTTCTATAATTTCGCCAAGTCCTGTTTCAGGATTGGTACCGGTTACAACCATTCCATTTTTTTCAAATTCTTTTTGATACTTGTTATTAAACTCATAGCGATGACGGTGTCTTTCGCTTATTTTTGATTTGCCATAAATTTTAGCAGCCAAACTGCCTTTTACCAAATTGCAATCATAAGCACCCAAGCGCATAGTGCCTCCCATTTGACTTATGTTTTTTTGGTCGCTCATTAAATCTATTACTGCATTTGAGGTTTCGCTATTCATTTCCGCACTGTGAGCATCTTTTAAACCCATAACATTTCGGGCAAATTCGATAACCGCACATTGCATTCCTAAACAAATACCAAAAAATGGCAAATTGTTTTCTCTGGCAAATTTAATTGCGTTTAATTTTCCATCTATGCCTCTGCCACCAAAGCCAGGCGCTACTAAAATACCATGAAAATCTTTTAATTTTGATGAAACATTTTCTGGAGTAAGCAATTCTGAATTAACATATTTTACATTAACCTTGCACTCGTTTGCCGCTCCGCCATGAATAAATGCTTCATTGATAGATTTATAAGCATCCAACAATTCAACATATTTTCCCACCAAGGCAATGTTTACCTCATGTTTAGGATGTTTTATATGTTGCAAAAACTCTATCCATTGATCGAGCGCAGGCTCATTTTTGGCAGGCAATTTCAATTTTGCTAAAACAACCCTATCCAATTTCTCTTTCAACATCACTAAAGGCACATCATAAATCGTTTTAACTTCAATGCTTTCAATAACTGCATTCACATTTACATTACAAAACAAAGCGACTTTTCTGCGCAATTCTGCATTCAGTGGGTGCTCTGTTCTACAAACTAAAATATCTGGTTGAACACCACTTTCCAATAAAAATCTTACCGAATGTTGTGTTGGTTTGGTTTTCAATTCTCCTGCGGCAGCAAGGTAAGGAATTAGTGTT
>JBDNIM010000410.1:0-3091 GCA_041688295.1 Bacteroidia bacterium | reverse complement strand
TTATTTGGGGCGGATACTCCAAAATAGTTTCAACTGTTTCTGAAATTGAAGCATCTTGCGAAATAAATTTAAGGGCATTGTCTTTTAAAATCAAATAGTCTTGCGTTTTAACTCTGATGCGTGGCAAGGTATATGTTTTTTTAATATCTGAAACTTTCCCGTCCACAATGAGTTTCGATTGATGAATAATAGCAATATGGCTGCACAGCTTTTCCACTTGGTCCATTCTGTGGGTGGAAAACAAAATTGTAACACCTTTTTCGTTCAGTTCTTTTATAATATCAATTAAAAGCTCCGCATTAATGGGGTCTAGTCCACTAAATGGTTCATCTAAAATAAGGAACTTGGGTTCATGCAACACCGCCATAATAAACTGAATTTTCTGCTGCATGCCTTTACTTAGCTCTTCGGTGCGTTTGTTTTTAACATCGCTAAGCTTCACTTTTTCTAACCAATAATTTGCTTTGAGTTCAGCCATTTTAGTGTCATAGCCTCTCAGTTTTGCAAAATAAATGAGATGGTCCAATACTTTTATTTTCTTATAAAGGCCTCTTTCTTCGGGCAAATAGCCAATGTTTTTTATGTGTTCTGTATTTAATTTTTCGCCATCAAACTTAATAGTGCCTGAACTGGGCTCGTATATTTGATTTAAAATCCTAATAAGAGTTGTTTTTCCTGCGCCATTTTGCACTAAAAGCCCATAGATTGAACCACTTGGAATGGAAAAAGAAACATTCTCGAGTGCTACCTTGTCAGTAAAACGCTTACTAATATTATTTATTTCTAGCATAAAAAAAGCAAACTTAATTAAATTGTAGGATAGAATTACTATTTTTTTGTCTAAAATAAAATATATAACGGTACAAAAAATAAAATCAAAATTAATGTTAGAAATTTCGGCACAGTATTTGTAATATTGTAGTCAAAATACTACCTAATATGACAATTATAAATACATTAATTATTGCAATCTTTTCCTTTTCAGTTAATTTATTTAATGAGAATCCAACTTTAGAAGAACCTAAAGAATTGGCATGGAACAAAATCACCCACGACGTTGGCGACATTGTTCAAGGCTCAAAATCTAAATTTACTTTTAAGTTTACAAACAAAAGCGCAACACCTGTAAACATTACAGCCGCTTCGGCTTCTTGCGGATGCACAGTGCCTAATTACAGCAAAGAGTCTGTTGACCCAAACAACCAAGGCGAAGTAACCGCTATTTTTGATTCGGCTGGCAAAGAAGGCTATTTTGTAAAAACAATTACCGTTACAACCAATGTTGGGGTTTCATATTTAACCATAAAAGGCAACATCTTGAAAGAAGAACCTAAGGTTAAATCACCTATTCAATTGGATTAAAAAAAATTATTTTACACCCAAACAAAGCTTTAAACCCTTTATTGTTAGCACAATAAAGGGTTTTTTGTTTAAAATTTAAGAAAAAAGCATCAAAACATTAACATTTGCTGTAATTTTGCCTTGCAATGACCAACACTTTGTTTTATAACGCCACCATTTCCGATATTAAAGAACTATCCCCCATTGTTAAACAGTTTTTTTTAACCTTTGAGCATCCTGTTTCCTTTCTATCGGGGCAATTTGTTATTATTGATTTCAATGATTTGAATCATCAGTTTTCTACAAGAAGTTATTCAATTGCTGACTTTACGGATGGCAACACCCTAGAACTGTGTGTGGTTTTGAAACCAGATGGCCAAGCAACACCCCAATTGTTTGAAATGCCAATAGGCACTGTATTATCGGTTTCTGCGCCAGTGGGTCGTTTTGTTTTACCTGAAAATATTGAGCAATCCATTTTTTTTATATGCACAGGCACGGGAGTGGCGCCATTTAGATCCATGATAAAGGATTTGTTATTGGTTAGAAAATCGATGCAAAATATTCATTTATATTTTGGTTGCCGCACACAAAAGGATATTTTGTATCAAGCAGAATTTGAGCAATTTGCATTGGAATTTTCGAATTTTAAATATACCCCTGTTTTGAGCCAAGAAAAATGGCAGGGCGCAAGCGGCCATGTGCATGCGCATTATTTAAAAGTTATTAAAAAGAAGCCAGCAGCTTTGTTTTATATTTGTGGTTGGAGCGAAATGGTGAAAGCAACGCGCAGCAATTTAAAGGCTTTGGACTATACAAGGCAAGAGATTAAAATTGAATTGTATGATTAATTTAAACAGAAATTGTGAATAGAAACATAAAAGATTTAAGCAATTTATTGACCAAAAGCATGCACTATCACAGGGCATGGAATGGCGTTTTGGTTTATGCCAGTTATATGGTTTCAAAAATCAGCAAAAAACCAATTCAATGGGGATTGCCAATCGCTGTTTCCATAGAACCAACGACATCGTGCAATCTTAGATGCCCACAATGCCCTAGTGGATTAAGAGAATTTACAAGGCCAACGGGCATGTTGCAAACAAAAATATATGAATCAATTGTTGATGAAATATATAAAAAAACGGGTTATATAACACTTTATTTTCAGGGTGAGCCTTATTTAAACACCCAGTTTTTAGAAATGGTGAATTATGCCAATGCTAAAAAAATATATACCGCAACCAGCACCAATGCACATTATCTTAGCATAGAAAACGCTAAAAAAACGGTTGAAAGTGGTTTGGATAGATTGATTATTTCTATAGATGGCATCGATCAAGAGGCTTATGGCAAATATAGATTGGGCGGCAAACTTGAAAAAGTACTAGAAGGTACAAAAAATTTGGTGGCTGAAAAACAAGCACAGCAATCAAAAACACCGCATATTATTTGGCAATTCATTGTTTTTAAACACAATGAGCATCAACTTGAAGATATTAAAGCTCTTGCAAAAGAATATCAAGTGGATGAATTGTCTATTAAAACGGCACAAATTTATGATTATGAAACGGGTAATGATATGATTCCAGAAAATGAAAGCATGAGCCGTTATAAAAAAAATGGCGAAAGTTTTGATATAAAAAACAAACTGCTCAACCACTGTTGGAAGCTTTGGAGCAGCTGCGTTTTTACATGGGATGGCAAGGTTGTGCCTTGCTGTTTCGATAAAGATGGCACTTATCAACTG
>JBDNIM010000409.1:0-4322 GCA_041688295.1 Bacteroidia bacterium | reverse complement strand
TATCAAAATGCTTTTCAGCCGGGTAGCTATGCCCATGCGCTAAACGAGGTGAACCACGAGAACACCACTTTTGGTAAATATGAAGCTTTAAAAATGGGCACTTTAGTGGATAAAATCTTGATTAATGGCAAGGCGGTTTCTTTTAAATTGGACAACACTATTTTAATCATTAAATTAGAAACCCCAATAAAATCTGGTGCTAGCGTTGTGTTTAACATTAATTTCAGAACCTATTGGGACAATGGTAGCATGCGCAGAAGGTTTAAAACTTTTTCGCCAGATGGGGTAAATAAACATTTTGACGGGGTGCACTGGTATCCAAGAATATGTGTTTACGACAGCAAATTTGGATGGGAAACCGATCAGCATTTGGGCAAAGAGTTTTATGGCAACTTTGGGGTTTATGATGTAAAACTAACCTTTCCTTCAAAATATGTTTTGGAAGCAACGGGCGCTTTAAAAAACGAAAACGAAGTGTTGCCAGCAGATTTAAGAAAAGCTTTGGACATTAGCAATTACTCAACAAAAAAAGACATTGGCAACGGCAAATTTCAATATGTACCAACAAGCTACAAATTCTCCACACCAACCGAAGGCACAAAGACCTGGCATTATTACGCAGAAAATGTACACGATTTTGCTTTCACAGCAGATCCAACCTATCGCATGGGCGAAGTGGTTTGGAAAGGCATAAAATGTATTGCACTTGCGCAAGAACAAAACGCACCTTATTGGGGGCCAACCGCCCAGTTTTTGGCAAATGTGGTAGAAATATATAGCACAGATTTTGGTATGTATGGCTACCCAAAAATTGTGGCAGCCGATGCCCGAGACGGAATGGAATATCCAATGTTGACACTAAACGGGGGCAATTGGCCTGGTCATCAATATGTGATTGCACACGAAGTGGCACACAATTGGTTTTTTGCGATGATAGGCAGCAATGAAACCTACCGAGCCATGATGGACGAAGGGTTCACACAGTTTTTAACCTCATGGAGTATCAAAAGATTTAATAAATATCCGATAACGGCAAGTGCCTATGACGAAGGCTCTGTTTACAATGGCTACTTATACGATGCGGTGAACAATAACGATGCGCAATTGAACACCCACAGCGATGATTTCAGTTCGGCAACGGGACATGGCGGAGGCTACAGGCATGTGTATTTCAAAACAGCGACCATGCTTTATAACCTTCAATATGTTTTGGGCGATGAATTGTTTCTTAGCGCAATGCAACATTATTTTAATAAATGGAAATTTTCACATCCCTATCCCGAAGATTTTAGAAAAGCAATTATTGAACACAGCAAAGTGGATTTGAATTGGTTTTTTGACCAATGTATGGAAACCACCAAGAAAATAGATTATAAAATATTGCCTTACAAATCCATTAAATCTAAGGTTGCCAATAAATATGCCTACGAAATAAGGTTAAAAAGAGTGGGCGACATGCAAATGCCTATTGACCTAACAATTAGGGATGTAAAAAACATTGAGCAAAACTATTTGGTGCCTAATACTTATTTTACAAAAAATGAAAACCAAACCAACCTAAAAACATGGAAAGGCTGGGGTTTGTTGAATCAAACATACAAAGACACTGTTTATTTAGACAACAAAATTCGCTCGGTGCAAATAGATAAAACACAAAGACTGGCGGATGTTAACAGAATGGACAATGTGCGAGTAAAAAACAGTTTTAAACTGCCCGTTGAACGCTCATGGAATATGGGAAAATCTGCCTATTCTGGGTTCAATCATATCACGCAAACCTTTCGTCCGGATGTTTGGTTCAATGCTGTAGATGGAATAAAAGCAGGGTTTAATTTCCATTCAGATTATGCAAGAGTGAAACATGTTTTGGATTTTTCGGTCTGGTATAACACAGGCATTGGTGCAGAGAAAAAATATTCTAACCATCAAAGGGATTTGTTTTCTTACAAGTTGTTGTACAAACATTTGGTAGGAAAAAACGCTTATATTTTTTGGGACACAAGATATTTGGATGGTATCTTTTATGATGATTTGGGATTTGAAAAAACATTTAAAAACGACAAGTTTATTATTCATTACAAATCCATTGGCATGCCTACTTACAAATCTATTTATTGGCCTTATGCCAACTCTGCTTCTAGAGAAAACAGGTCGAATTCTACGGTTAATATTGATCATATTCGCAGTTATAATTATAAAAAAGGGAATGGGCGCATTCACACAACCTTGCGTGGCAGCGGCCTAACAAGAGATTTTGGTTTTGGGAGCTTAAGAACGGAAGCGGTTAACACCATTAATATTAGTAAATTTGAAATTAGAACTAGATTTTTTGCACAAATAATAGATGGCACAAACATCCCCGAAGAGAGTATGCTAATGTTAGCTGGCGCAAATATGGAACAATTGTTAGAAAGCAAATTCACCCGATCTAGAGGATGGATTCCTAACGAATGGCTTGGGTTTGGTCCCTCTACCAATCATTTTCATGCAGGTGGCGGTTTGAATTTAAGAGGCTATTCTGGCTATTTGGCACCAACTAATATGGGCATTAACCAAGTTTTTTTATATAAAGGAAATGCGGGCACAAGCGCAAGCATAGAAATAGATTTCGATAAATTTATTCCTTTAAAACCAAAATTCACACGCAATTGGTTGAAAATAGACACCTATTTATTTGCCGATGCTGGTGTTTTAGGAAATTATACAAATACCATAAGCGATAGCGGCCCTTTGCGAATGAATGCCGGTGTGGGCACAGTTTTCAATATCTATAAATGGGGAAAAAGAAACTTAATCAGTCCGCTGAGCCTAAGAATAGATGCACCATTGTTTTTGAATACACCCCCCGCATCCGACAAAGGATTTGTGCAAGGCCGCTGGGTGGTGGGGCTTGGCAGAAGTTTTTAAAACTAAATAATAAAAAAATATGAATTCCGGAAAAAAATTAACAGCCATGCTCCTTTTCTTAGGATTGTTTGTTGGCGGCTCGCTCATAATGTTCAACATTTTTGTAAAAAACAAACCCCAAATAAAAATCATAGCACCCAGAACGGATGTCAACCCTTTGGTGTTTGACAGCCTGCTGAAAGTGAGAAACGAAGAAAAGAAGTTATAGAATCAAACTAAATACAAACATAAGGAAAATAAATCCAATTATTAGTAAGATAGTTTGGATTATTAGAATAGTCCAGGCTAAAGTGTAACCTTTTTCTTGAAAATTATATCTTCGTATTTCGGAGATTGCCATAATTGAAAAATAGATGCTTGCCAGACGAGCAAAAGGCAGAAAAATTAATAAAAAAGCATATAATGCATACCTAGCATTTCTGTTCATCGGACGGGGGTCTCTTGTTGTTTTATTTGGTTTAAATTTGCTACCTTGCTTTAGTTTTTTAACAAAACGAGATTCTTTTTTGGTTGATTCCTTTTTATTTAAAACAACGGTTTCGGGCAACTGGTTTTCGTGTTTATGAATAGCAGCAGGAACCGTTTCTGTGTGTTGTTTTTCTTCTAATTTTGCAGCATCAACAACTGGCTCAACGGTATTTTCTACCCCATTTTGGACCTCGCTAACGGGGCTAAGCTGTGCTTTGCGCTTTGCTATGTTTGTTTTTTGGGCAAGCTTTTGCTCTTTGTCGTTTCCAAACTCAATGTTTAGTTTGTAGCCATTGCCATAGCGCGCTTTGGTAATTACCCCACAGCTAGAAAGCAAAATGGTGAACAGAAATAGTTTTACAAAAATGAATCTCATAGTATTTGACAAAAGTAATTGTTTATGGCAAAACTTTCCTTTTTATTTTGAAAAAAAAACAAACCCCAAATAAAAATAATTGCACCCAGAACGGATGTCAACCCTTTGTAGTGTGTTAATCTACAGAAAGCGAGAAAGGCAGAAATGGATTTATAAAAGCAAGGCAAATATAATTAAGAAGAGTATTATTGTGAATATTAATGATAAGATTTGCACTATCAAAATAAACCAAGCTAAAAACATGCCTTTTTCTGCATATACATTTCTTCTAATATTGGAGATTGCCATAATTGAAAATACAATGGAAGCAATAAAAAGTAAGAAGGATAAAATAGACAATATAGATAATATAGGAAATATAGGAAACATAGGAAATATAAGAAATAAAGGTATAAATGAGAATAAAAAACTTAAACCCCCAGCCAACAAAGCATAAATTACAAACCTGTTCATCGGGCGAGGGTCTCTTGTTGTTTTGTTTGGTTTAAATTTGCTACCTTGCTTTAGTTTTTTAACAAAACGAGATTCTTTTTTGGTTGATTCCTTTTTATTTAAAACAACGGTTTCGGGC
>JBDNIM010000408.1:0-3278 GCA_041688295.1 Bacteroidia bacterium | reverse complement strand
GCAGGTTTTAACTTCAAAAGGATGATGAATAAATATAAATCATCTTTTTGGCACTTCTTTCAAACCCTTATTTTTAAAATTATTGAAGTCATGAATTTTAATTTAAAAATAAAAATGGCTTTTTAAGGCTCGACTAAATATTAAGAAAAAATATCTAAAGGAACTTTGAAAGCTACTTGCGTTCGGCTTGACTCAATTATAAACTTCCTTCGAAAAATAACCCTAAAAACTAATTTAGTAAGTTGTTAAAACTCGAAGCACTTTCCTTTGCCTCTGTTTCTTCCACGGCCTCTAGAATTCCCAAAGCCATTTCCACCTTTGCCAGACCCCAAAACTTTGTTAAATGAAAAATTTATGAAAAAGTAGGTGTCGTTGTTTCTGGGGTTCCCTCTTATACTTCCGGGGTCGCTAAATCCTGGGATTGTTGAAATATTTCTGTCTGCTAAAGCCGCTGCTTCGGGCCCTTTTGCAGCAATTAAAAGGTTTCTGTCTACAAAATTTGTACTGACATCGTCAATATAATCTGTTTGCGTTTTTCTTAAATTTAACTCAACAGATAAATAACTTGTTCTACTAATCGACCATTTATACCCAACACCATGGGGAAAACAAATTGAACTCAATTTATAAGGCGATATTCCAGCTACGGCAAATTGGCCTTCTGTTCCGTATTTCTGTAGTTCATAAACTTGACCATTTAATTTAGTTTTTGGATTAAACATAAAATAGCCAATGCCTCCAAAAACATACCAAACACCTTGTTTGTTTCTTGTTTTTGCAATGTTTATTTCAAAAGTTGCATTTCCTTCATATATATGAGAATAAAAGTTCAAATTCCGGCCTCGTCTTTCTTTGTTATCCGTAAATTTGTCGTTGCCAGAAATACGCGCATAAATAAGATTGGTTCTAATTGCAAAGGTTTTGTTTAAATTAAATCGCAATCCAGTTGTAACAGAATAGCGAGTAGATTTGAAGTCAATATCTTGAAAATCTCTTGTTCCTTTAAATGGTTTACCACCTAAATCGCCTAAAAAATGACTTGTAGAAGCACCAACCATAAAATCTATCATTTGTGATTTTGCAGTTAAGCTTAAGGATAAAAATAATATTAATGTATTTAATTTCATTAAATTAGTCTAGCAAAGGTAGTTGTTTTTTTATTGTTTAAAAATATCATTTGCATTTATTTGACATGTTTGGTTACCCTAATAACGAAAAATATTCTATTTCATTGTGATGATTTATTTTTACAAGGTTTAATCTTGCTAAATTGACCAAACATTTAACCAAGTTTTTTTTCTTTATACTGCTAACTTCTAATAGTTCTCCTAACGAGACTTTTTCTTTTAATTTCAATATTTTGATAATATCAGATTCTAAATTGCTGTACCTACTTGCAGTCGATTTTGTAAAATCATTTTGTTTTAAAATATTTAGTGTAACCAAGCCTGCTTTGTGTGTTTTGTCGTTTTCTCGGCAATATACGGTTAGTTTTTTTTCTAAATCCAAAGCAAAAACAGGTTTTGTTTCACTTTTTATAACAAAACATTCTAAAATAGTTTTTTTTTCAATTTCATGTTCTATGTAATCAATAGCTACTGCTGGCTTGCAATACATGGTGGCAGCCATATCTATCATATATTTTTCTTCATCTGTTTTTATTCCACAGATGGATTTATTGTCTTTAACCCCAATTAAAAGTCTTCCACCATTGGCATTGGCAAATGCAGAAATTGTTTTTGCTATTTTATAAGCATCGGCAATGGTTTGTTTAAAATCTAGTTGCTCGTTTTCGCCAATAAAAATCAATTGTTTTATTCTGTCAACGGGCTTGAACATCGTTTTTTACTCTGAAATAAAATTTAAACTGCTAATTTGTGAAGGTTCAAAAACTTCTTGGGCTATGTCTTGTAGTTCTTTTGCAGTTATTTGTCCAACTTTTTGCAAAGCAGACTCTAAACTTTCAATCGGATAGTTTTGAACTAAGTTTTTACCCAAAGCTAAAATTAGATTCAATCTGTTTTCTTCTGCCAATGAAATCTGACCTTTAAATTGGCTAATGGCTTGCTTTAGTTGTATGGGTGTTAAAGGAAATTCTCTTAGTTTTTTTAGTTCTTTGAGCAACAAAGAATTGGCTTTTTCTAAGTGTTTTTTTTCTGTTGAAAGGTAGCAATGAAATAATCCGGTGTCTTCAAAAGCTGAGTAGCCACTTTCTATATTATAAGTGTATCCAAATTTTTCTCTAATGCTCAAATTCAATCTTGAATTCATGCCTGGCCCTCCCAAAATATTGTTTAATAGCAACATTGGAATTCTTTTTGGATGATTAAAATCATAGCAAACATTCCCTAAAATACTATGGCATTGAATATGTTCTGTTTGTTTTACAAAACTTTTTGCTCCATACTTTTTGAATACTTGTCTTTTGGCGATATTGGTGTTTTTTGTATCTAAAATACAATGTTTTTCAATCCAATAAATCGCTTTTTTGAAAGGAATGGATGAACTGATACTTAAAGCTATGTTTTGCGGCTGATAGTATGTTTTATGAAATGAGAATAGTTTGCTTTGATCTACAGTAAGAATACTTTCTTGATTACCTAAAATATTGGGGCCAAGTGGATGATTTGCAAAAACCATTTCCTGAAACTCATCATAAATATTTTCCTCAGGGGTGTCTAAATACATGTTAATTTCTTCACTAATTACCTTCTTTTCTTTCACTAATTCTTTGTCTGGAAAAACAGAATTAAAAGTTAAATCAGTCATCAATTCTAAAGCCCTTTCAAAATGGTCGTGTGTTACACTTGCATATAAAACAGTAATCTCTTTGGTTGTAAAAGCGTTCATCTCTCCCCCCACAATCTCTAGTCGGTTGATAATATTATAGGCTTTTCTTTTTTTTGTGCCTTTAAAAAGCATGTGCTCAAAACAATGTGCCATGCCAGGCGTTTCGCTATCGTCTCTTGAACCAACATGAATATTAAAAGCTATGTGTGAAGCTATGGCGTGATTCACTTCATGGTAAATAAGTTTTAGTCCGTTAGAAAATATATGTGTTTTAAATGTTTCCAATAAGTTTTTGATTAAAAGGGTTTTAGAGATATAATAGTGCTGTTATAATCTTCAATTAATTCTTTAAAAATAACAGCCACAGGTTTAATTTGTTTGATTGATGCTGCCACTTGACCAATTTCTAGTTCGCCATCGACAAGATTGCCTTCAAACATCCCTTTTTTTGCTCTGCCTCGCCCCAATATTTGTTGCAATGTTTCTTT
>JBDNIM010000407.1:0-3257 GCA_041688295.1 Bacteroidia bacterium | reverse complement strand
TTGTTTACTAACTCCGAACCTATCACCTTCCCGCACAAAGCTGCGGGACGCTCTAGTCTCCCGATAGCTAATCCCCCTTTTTTTACTAACTCCGAACCTATCACCTTCCTGCACAAAGCTGCGGGACGCTCTAGCCTCCCGATAGCTATCGGGAGAGCTAATCCCCCTTTTTTGGGTGGACTGCAAATTTATATAAATCAATTGAAAAAATCAAAAAAAGATTTCATGCAAAAGAGTTTTTTTTATGCTGAAAATCTTGTGGAGGAAATTTTAATATTAGCATTATAATATTACTATATTTGCATTTGAAATTATAAAAATAAAATGTGTGGAATTGTAGCGTATATTGGGGGTAGAGAAGCCTATCCAATTATCATTAAAGGATTAAAAAGACTTGAATACAGAGGATATGACAGTGCTGGTGTTGCTCTTATAGATGACCAAAACCTAAAAGTCTATAAAACCAAAGGCAAGGTTGCCGATTTGGAAAGTGTTGTCGCTAATCAGTCTGTTATGGGCAATTTAGGGATGGGTCACACCCGTTGGGCAACGCATGGTGAACCAAATGATGAAAATGCACACCCGCATTTGTCTCAATCTGGAAATTTAGCGGTTATTCACAATGGCATCATAGAAAATTATGCAACCATCAAAGAAGCTTTGGTTGCCCGAGGCCATGTTTTTTTGAGCGACACAGATACAGAGGTTTTAATTCATTTGATAGAAGACATTCAGGAGAATGAAAAAATATCCATAGACGATGCAGTGAGAGTGGCTTTAAATCAAGTAGTTGGCGCTTATGCTATTGTTATATTGGTAAAAAACGAACCAGCAAAATTAATAGCCGCAAGAAAAGGAAGTCCTTTAGTTGTTGGATTAGGAGAGGACGAAGGCGAGTTTTTTATGGCAAGCGATGCTACGCCTATTGTTGAATATACAAAAAATGTAATATACCTAAACGATGGCGAAATTGCAGTAGTAAAAAATAAAGAGCTAAGCATAAAAACGATTGACAACATACCCAAAACACCTTTCATTCAAAGATTAGAAATAAAATTAGAAGAAATAGAAAAAGGCGGTTATGAGCATTTCATGATAAAAGAAATTTATGAGCAACCCAAATCAATTTTAGATAGTATTAGAGGTCGTTTAGATTCTAACACGGGTCGTTTTGCCATGAAAAGTATTCAAGAATATGAAGACAAATTAAGAAACATCAAACGATTGATTTTAATAGGATGTGGCACAAGCTGGCATGCCGGTTTGGTTGGCGAATATTTGTTTGAAGAGTTTGCTCGCATCCCTGTAGAGGTTGAGTATGCTTCTGAATTTAGATACCGCAATCCTGTAATTTATCCAGATGATTTAGTCATCGCTATTTCTCAAAGTGGCGAAACAGCCGATACGCTTGCGGCCATCGAATTGGCTAAAGAAAAAGGCGCAACGGTTTTTGGTGTTTGCAATGTTGTAGGTTCATCCATTCCAAGAATGACACATGCCGGGGCTTATACCCATGCCGGTCCTGAAATTGGTGTAGCTTCTACAAAAGCATTTACGGCCCAAGTTTCCGTCCTAACACTTTTAGCATTGGCTGTTGCTCAAATAAGAGGGTCTATTTCTAAAGACAGACTTCGGTTAGTAATGGCTGAGTTAGAAAACATTCCTCAATTGGTAGAAAAAGCCCTAAAAACAAATGATGCGGTTTTAGAAATTGCTAAAAAATTCCAAAACTCTAAAAACTTTCTTTATTTAGGCAGAGGATTTAATTTTCCTGTGGCATTGGAAGGTGCTTTGAAACTGAAAGAAATTTCCTATATCCATGCAGAAGGTTATCCTGCTGCGGAAATGAAACACGGCCCAATTGCTTTGATAGATGAAGAAATGCCTGTAGTTGTGATTGCTCCTAAAAGAGGAATATACGAAAAAGTGATGAGCAATATTCAGGAAGTAAAAGCTAGAAAAGGAAAAATTATTGCAATTGTTACGGAAGGGGATACAAAAATTAAAGCAATGGCAGATTATGTAATCGAGATTCCCGATTGCGATGAAGCTTTGTCGCCTTTGGTTACAACAATTCCTTTACAATTATTAAGCTATCACATGGCGGTACTTAGGGGTTGTAATGTTGACCAACCAAGAAACTTGGCAAAATCTGTTACTGTAGAGTAGGTTCCTACCTTTCTTTTTTCATCTCTCATAATCTATTTAGAAGATGTTTATATTGAAATTCATCAATTGATATCAATCAGATTTTATGGTGTATAATTTAAGATTAAGAACTTAAAAACATTTATATTTGCATTCAATGAGTGAAAAGAAATTGTATTTGTTAGATGGCATGGCTTTAATTTACCGTGCCTTTTTTGCCTTTAGCCAAAATCCCCGAATTACTTCTTATGGATTGAATACCAACGCCATGTTTGGTTTTGTAAATACATTATTAGATGTGCTAAACAATCAGAAGCCAACCCATATTGCTTGTGTATTTGACACATCTGCACCAACAGAAAGGCACGAGATTTATGAAGCATATAAAGCCCACAGAGAAAAAATGCCAGAGGATTTGTCAAAAAGTATTCCTTATATTTTTAAAATAATTGAAGCATTTAATATTCCTGTTATAACCAAAGACGGCTTTGAGGCAGATGATATTATTGGCACAATTGCAATTCGAGATGGTGCATCGGATTGCAAAGTTTATATGATGACACCCGACAAAGACTTTGGGCAATTAGTAAATGAAAATGTGTTTATTTTTAAACCTGCAAGAATGGGCAACGATTATGAAATAATGGGTGTTCCTGAGGTTTTGAAAAAATGGGACATTGAGCATATTCATCAGGTCATTGATATTTTGGCAATATGGGGAGATGCGGTTGATAATATTCCTGGTATTCCTGGAATGGGCGAAAAAACTGCCAAAAAACTGATTAAAGAGTATGGTTCTTTAGAAAATATTATTGCAAACTCTGATAAATTTAAAGGAAAACAGCAAGAGAATTTAATCAATTTTAAAGAGCAAGGTATGTTGTCGAAACATTTAGCAACTATTAATATTAATGTACCCATTGATCATAATTTAGACGATTATGAAATGAAACCTATTAATAAAGAAGCCATTCGAGAGCTTTTTACTGAATTAGAATTTAGAAACCTAACGAAAAGAGTGCTTGGAGAAGAGATTGAAAAGAAAACTGCACCTTTGGTTGCGGCCTTCGATTTGTTTAACCAACCAATTGAAGCCCAAATAGTAAAAG
>JBDNIM010000406.1:0-15501 GCA_041688295.1 Bacteroidia bacterium | reverse complement strand
TTTGAAACCTAGTCTCGTTAAAATATACAAATAGATTTTTGTTAAAACGATTGGGCCTACCTCTTGTGCCATAAGTTGCTTTAACAAATCCTGTGTCGCCTGGTTTTATTTCCTCCATGGTATAAGTAGGCGTGGTGCAGCCGCAGCTGGTCTCAACCTTTGTGATTTTTAATGGTATATTTGATGTGTTTTTAAACGAGAAAACATAAGATACAGATTCGTTTTCTTCTCTTACATTTCCAAAATCGTGAATTAATTTTTTGAATCTCGCGCCATCAAATAGTTGGGAGAATGCTGTGTTAAGTGTTAATGATAAAAATAGAGTTAAAAAGTATTTCATAATGTTATAAACGAATGCAAATTATATGCTAATTATTTAATTAGACGATTTTTTAGATGAAATGGTTGTCTTTATTGGCGAAAAGTCTAATTTATCCATAAACCAAGCGACCATTTAAGCGAAGCTAAAGATTTCAAATATTTGTATTCTATCTCAAATAATTTAATCTGCGATTCAAATAGTTTTTGTTCTCTTGAATTTACTAAGAACACACTGCTTTCGCCCAAATCAAATTTTATATTTTCACTTTCTAATAATCTTTGATAATTTATAATCATTTTTTCTATCAATGATTTTTGTATGGTGAAAATTTGTATTTGTTGCTGATAAGCTAAAGATTTGTTAATGATTTCATTTTCCGTTTGTTTTAAAATCAAATCCGTTTCAGTTAGTTTTAGTCTTGTTAATGCTAAATTTCCTCTTTGTTCTCTTAAAAAAATAGGCATAGTAAAATCTATTCCTAATTTATAGTTTTGTGAGTATGATGAATACTGTAAGGGGGGATTGTTGTTCACATCATTTAAAAATACATTGTAATTTAGGTCTAATTTGGGCAATAATTTGTTTTCTTTCAATCGTTCTTCAATTTCCAGTTGGTCATATTTAAATTCTATCGATTTTATCTTAGGGTGGTTTTGAACGATGGTTTTAAAACTATTAGATTTCAAAATAGTGTCCGAAATATTTAATAAATCGGGCGTAATAGATTGTGGAACAATATTGGGTTCTAAAAAAATAGGGTTTTGGGCTTCATCCCATAAAAACGAATTGATTTTATATTTATTTGCTTGAAACTCAATTTTGGCATCGTTCAACATCATTTGGAAAACCATCATTTGGGTGAGTGTTTCCAATGTGTCTATTCCTGCAATATCGCCCAAAAGCGATAATTGTGAGATGGCTTCGAACCTTAATTGGCCAGTTGCCAATGCATTTTCTAAAACAATGATTTTATTGGCACTCATGTTCCATTGACTATATGCATCAAAAGCATCAAACATTAAATTATTAATGGCGTTATCTCTCTCAAATTTGTTTTGTTGAACAAAAAGTTTGGCTTGTTTTAATGTGGCTCTTCTTTCATCTAAAATAAATCCTGCACCTAAGTTGGCTTTTATACCTGCATAAAAAAGTCCGTTTGGCAAGTTGGAATTCTCATTGCTAAGATACTTAAAAGTATTGTCTGTGTTTTGAATTCCATCATTAAACTCATAGCCTATTTTTGGTTGTAGTCCATACCATGTTGGTATGTTTATTTCTGTTAAAAGTTGCTGCCAATAGTTTTTGTTGTCAAATGTTTTGTTTTCAAATTGCCCATTTATAACAGGGTCAAAACTGCCACGGGATTGCAGCAAATTGGCATCTGCTCTTAAATTCAATAAATCGGCTTGTTTGGCAAGAGGGTGGTATTTTAAAACACTAGAAAAAAATTGTGGAAGTGTAAAAACAAAAGTACTGTCTGCTTTTGTTTTAAAAACAAAACAAATAAAAACAAAAAGTATTAATATTTTATTTTTTTTCATTTAATTTATTCGATTCTGTAATATAAAAATCGGGAGGGAATCCATTAAAGTTTCGCCAAATTTCATAACCAATTTTAACATTTTTGAGCAATGCCAATCCTCTTGCGCCTCCTCCAACTCTAATTTGCGTAGGCCAAGGGGCATCATCTGGGTCGGGGCCAACCAAGATTCTGTATTTCCCATTTTCGCTAATATTATTGTCTACTACTTTTATGATGCTTCCAAATGTACCATGGCTAGCACCAGGCCATCCTGAAAAGACAATTGTTGGCCACCCATCAAAAATAATTCTGAATTTATTGCCCAGTTGCATCAAAGGTAAATCCACAGGATTGACATATAACTCCACCGCATAATTAGGTTTTTCTGAGGCTATTGTTGTAACCTCTTCACCTTGTTTAATAGTTTCGCCTATGCCAGCTTTCTTAATTTTAACTATTTGCCCAGATTTTGGAGCCAATAAAAAATAGTTGCCATTTCGAATAACATAGTTACTGTATTGGTTGTTAAGTTTAGAAAGTTCTTCATCTGCTTTAAACATTTCTGAGTTTGTGGATTGAATTTCAGATTCTATTTTATAAATTTTACTTAAAAAATCGGCCTCAATGGCGTTTAATTCAATAATAGCATTAAAATTTGAGTTTAAACTTATTGAAAGTTTTTGTGAAACCACAATTTCTTTTGAGGCAGCCTCTTGTTCTTTTGCGCGCCTTTGCTCCAATTGCACCAAACTAATTAATCCATCTTTATAGAGTTTCTCGCCCCTAGTGAGTTGCTCTCGTGCAATTTTGTAATTTAAAATGGCTGCTTTAAGCTCTGCGCTGTCTTGTCGTACAGTATTCCGTGTTTGAATAACTCTATTTCTTGCTTGAGCGAGTTTGTTTTGCAAATTTCCTTTTTCTGTGCTAATTTGAGCATTCAAAAATCTTACTTTAGAGTCGTATGAGTTTATTGCTCCTTGTTTAGCAATAATTTGACTTTTGGTTCGTTCAAGTAGTTTTGGGTCAAAATATTGTTCTTTCACTTCTGATATAAATATAATAGTGTCGCCTGCCTTTACAATATCGCCCTCTTTAACATACCATTTTTCTATTCTGCCATCAATAATGCTTTGAATGCCTTGCGGTCTGTCTTGAGGGGTAAGCGTTGTTACTTTTCCAGCTGAGCCAATATTTTGTGTCCAAGGCATAAACATTAAAAAAATTAAAAAAATAAATGTGCCATAAACATAAGCATTGATTTTTCTAGCGTAAGTCGGCACTGTGATATTCTTTTCGCACTTACTATTTTTAAGAAGTTGTTCCATTTTTTAGTTCATTTTTTCTTTAAATACAGCACTATTTTTTAAATTCTCGGGAGCGCCTTCGGCTATGATTTTTCCTGCTTCCAATATAACAATTTTGTCGCAAAGCATCGCTAAGTTAGAGCTATTGCTAATTAAAATTAATGTCCAAGGGTTTGAATCGTTTAATAATATATTGATAAGTTGCTCTTCATCTTTTCTCCCAAGTGTTCCTTTAAAGTCTTCCATAATTAGCAAAGAGGGTTTTAATAGAATATTTCGGGCTATTTCTAATTTTTTTATAGTTGAAAAAGAGAGCAATTCGTCATTTGGATAAAGTTCTGTTTCCAATCCTTCAGGCAAAGAGTCAACAAAATATTTTAAATTACATAATTCAAGTACTCGATTGATTTCTTCAATACTAATATCATTGCATCCAAGCGTTAGGTTTTCAATAATTGAACCGAAAAATATATTGTTTGTGTTAAAGTCCACAGAGACATATTGATATAAATCTTTTAAATTTATATTTTTTAAATTAACATTATTGTAAAAAATATTGCCTTCGTAATTTTCAATAAGACCCGAAATGGCGCTTGCGAGGGTTGATTTGCCCGACCCTCCACTTCCAGCTATACAGATTTTTTCTCTAAAAGGAATTTTTAATGAAACGGAATTAATAATTTTTTGGTTATAAATTTTGGATTGAATTGTTAAGTTTTGAATGTCAATATCCAATTGATTATTTTTTATCTCTAAAGAATAGCCGCTTGTTCTGTCAGTTTCGATTGATAAAGCTTGGTCTAGCTTTTCGGCACTTGTTGTAACATCATAAATGGCTTCTAAGCTCATAATTAGCTTTTCAACAGAGTTGATAATCATAACAATAATAATTTCTGATGCTACAAATTGTCCAATATTTATTTGTTCCTGAAAAATCAGGTTGGTACCAATAATTAATAACCCTCCAGTAACTAAAAGCTTAAAACCTATTAAAAACCAATATTGTTGAACCAATATTTTGAAATGCGATTTCCTTTCTGTCAACCATTTATTTACAATGTAATCTGTTTTTTTCAAAGGTAAATCACCTTGTTTGTTAATTTTAAATAATTTTTGATTTCGGGCAATCTCTTCCAACCAAAATACCACTTTGTATTTCATGTTAGATTCTTTTATGCTCGTGCTTAGGCCTTTAGGAAAGGTGAAACGCAACATTAAAATTAAAATGGAAACCAAGAAAAATCCAAAAAATACAAAAAATGGGTGATAAAATGAAAGTAACATCAACCCCGAAAATACCTGAAACAATGCTGCAGTAAAGTCAATCAGTATTTTGTTTATACCTTTTTGAATAGATACGGAATCAAAGAACTTATTGACCACTTCAGGTAAATACTTTTTAAGTAAGTTTTCGTTTTTAAACTGGGGAATTTTACTTGCAAATTCAAATGCTGTATTTACAAATATCCTTTGTTGAATGCTTTCTGAAAGCCACATTTGCATAATTTGCAAAAAGCCTGAAAACAAGAGTGCTAGCATAACTAGAGTAATTAGTAACACCAACGAAAAAGAAACTTGTGCACCCATAATTAAACCAACTATGGATTGGATGCCTAAAGGCAAAGATAGACTTATGAGTCCCGAAAAAACTGCATATCCATATAACAAATATACATCTTTCTTACTAGGTTTTAAAAGTAAAAAAAACTTTTTTATAGGGAGCAGAAAGGAGAAGAATTTTAGAGTGGTTTCCAATTTTTGCGGGAATTAATGATTTTGTGCAAATATAATGATGTTAAACAATTTTTTAAAGTGTTAAACAGATTATTTTTTCAGCTTTGTCGATAAATAAAAACTTTTAAACGGACAAACAAACCTGGATTCAAGTCCAAATTTTAAGAAAACCCACCAAACGAAATAACACTACCCATTATCATTGCATTTATAGGATCTATATACATTACAGGAATTGAGGCTTCATTGTTTATTATTTTCTCATCTTCTGCTCCAACAATAACGCCAATTATTCCTTTATCTTCTGAAGTCATAATTAAAATTAGATCTATTTTATTTAATTCTGCAAATTTCAAACTTTGGTTGCTGCAAGAGTCTTTGATACTCGATTCTTGATAGTTTTCATATGCAACTTCAATGTTATGTTCTTCCAATTTGCTTTTCACAAACAACATATTTGCTTTAACAGAAATTGAAAAATATTCGTCTTTTTCATAGGTTGCAAATAAATGAATTTTGCATCCATAAATTTTTGAAAGAGCAATTGTTTGATAGGCTTTTTGTTTAGATTCTTTAGTTCTATCAATTGGTAATAAAATATTTTTATAGCCATGGTTTTCAATGTTTTTGTCTTGTACAATAAAAATAGGACAAGGTGAAGAAGAAACGAGTTTCAAAGCAAAGGCGCCTAAAACATGTTGCATCCCTTTTACGCCATGCGAGCCAAACACTAAATACTAAGCGTTTTTTTGTTCGACAATTTTGCCAATTGTTGTAAAAAAATCCCCCTCTGTAGCATTTGCAACAGTTGCGATATTTGATGTCTCTCGATTTGCTGTTGCTATTTTCTCTATTTCTAATTGTATGTTTCTTTCAGCAGAAACACTTGAAGATTTCAATTTTTCTTTTGATTCTTTAGTGATTATATGAATCAATTCAATCGTGCTTTTAGATTCTTTTGCAATGTTACAAGCATGATTCAATGCACATTCAGCCTCTTTTGTGAAATCATAGGCTACAAGGATAAGGTTGTTTTTTGGTTCAAAAATATTACTCATAATTATTTTATTTTTTGTTTAACTATTTCTAGGTTTTGTTGTTTCTTTTTTTCTCTTAAATTTCTATTTGATTCGGTAAAATAGGCATGGCTCGATAAAAGTTTTACTTGTAATTGGTTCCAAGATAATTCATCTTTTATAATATTCATTTCCAAAAACTCGAAATATAAATTTGTTCCAATTTCAAAAAAATCTTCTCCTCTTATATAGTCTAAATATGCATCGCAAATTATTTTTTGTAATTGGCTAAGAGGATTTTGAGGTACCTTAGTTGCCATTATTAAAACACAAATAATTTGATTGTCTTCGTCATTGTAATCAAATTTTGGCAATATTTCTTTTGCTATTTCACAACCTGCTTCTTCATGATTAAAATAGGGTTTAGAAACCCACAATCGTGAAAGGCGGCAGCGGTAATAAGTATATCCAAAGTATAAATATCTATAATGTTTTCACTTTTCGCTAATCTTTTCGTTTGCTCAATAACATCTTTAGAATGCTATAAAGAATGGTACTTTAAAAATGAACTAATTTTAACTTCCAAGAGATTTAAAATGTGTCCTACTGCTTTTTTCCTATCCATTATATTTTTTTATTTTACGACAAAGTACATGTCAATTTCTCCTTTATTTTTTGTTAAAATTTTTCCTCTGTGCTCACATTTAAATTGGTCTTTTATCAATGCATAAGCTGTACCAGAGATATTAATTTTCCCAGGCAATAGTTTTGTTCAATTCTGGCTGCTATGTTTACGGCATCCCCCCAAATATCATAAGCAAACTTTTTTGCACCAACAATTCCAGCAACAATTGGCCCAAAATTGATGCCTATTTTTATTTTAAAAAACTGCGGGTTTTTTTCCTTTCTTTCTTTTACAAGTTGCTCTATAAATTCTTCTATCTTTTAGGCTGCTTTTATTACATTAATTGGATTGTGAGTTTTAGTGTCAGGAATTCCACTTGCACATAAATAGGCATCGCCAATTGTTTTTATTTTTTCTAAATTGTATTTTTCAATAATTTCGTCAAATTTTCTGAATGTGAAATCTATAAGTTCAACTAATTCTCTTAGAGATATTTTTTCACTAACAATTGTAAAGTCTTTAAAATCTGTGAACATTATTGTTGTCAAATCAAAAAACTTTGGTTCCGCTTTTGCTGTCAACTTCAATTCATTTGCTACATTTTCTGGTAAGATATTTAAAAGTAAATCATCGCTTCTTTTTTTCTGATTTTCAATCTCTGAATTTTTAATTTCTAAAATACTTTGATTGTTTTTCTTTAAAAAGTAAAGCCTATATATACCTGCTGATAAAACTATAAAAAATGATGTAACCAAAATTAAAACATAATGTATCAAACTTCTTTTTTCTAAATCTTTGTTTAATAAAAGTTCGTTTTGTTTTATGATTTTAAAAGAATCGTCTAATATTTTTGCAGTTAATTTTTGATTTTCAAGTTATTGTCTTGTTTCATTAAGCTCAGCCGATGTGTAATTTATTTGCTCGCTTTGTTGATTAATGGTTTTGGATTGATTGTTTAATTCTAATTGCTTGTTCAGCAAATCTTGTTTTCTTCTATCTAGTTCTTGTTTGCTAATGCTTTTGTCGTTATTAATTTTTTCTATTTCTTGCAGTTTTCGTCTTAATTCAGCTTGCTCTTGTTTGATTATTTTTTGTTGTTGAATTAATATTCTGTCTTTTTCATTTTTTAGTTCACGCTCATGTAATCTTATAACTTTAGATTTAATGTTAAGGGCTTTTAATTGATAGTTTTTGGATTGAATTGGACGTTTACCTACCCAATAAAAGTTTTCCAATGCTCTGTAAATTATGAATCTGCCTTAAAGATAGGTGCTTGATTCTGCAATTGTTTGGGCTTCTTTAGCTTTTTCAATGGCCTTTATCAAGTTTTTTTTAGATTTAAATACATTGGCTTTAATTAAAAGCTTTTCTATTTTTGCTAAATCCTCTGCTGTATTTGTATATTGTTCTTTATTATCATTTTTTTTAAAAATATCAATAGCATTAATTTTTGTATTATGAAGATGAGAAAAATAAGTGGCATAAGCCTTAATAATAAACTATTTATTTTCATGCATGTCTTCTTATATTTTAGTACAAAAGTGTATATTTTAAAGCTATTTTTAAAATTAATTGAATTATTAGATTTTGTTTTTTTAGAAAGACTTGATACAGATAATAATCTACTTCTTTTCCAGCTTTCTGAAATAAGCTAAATATTTCATCCCGTTTTTAATATAGTTTGGGTCGTGTGTTAGAGAACCCCCGCTTTTAGGTATTTTTTTCCCAGCATTGTGCAAATGGAAAGCGTCCTTAAATTGTCCTTTTCTGAGATATTCTCCATAAGTTAAATTGATCCATTGGGTGACATAATACACGGCATCAACGCCCCGAATGTCTTTTACCTTTATTCCTAAGTGCAAACATTTATATCCCATCAGTTGAAATGGCCCCCAGCTACTTGCCAAATTTTTTAATGCTTCATCGCTTGCATCGGCAATCATATCTTTGGTAATGCTTTCAAAATAGCTCATTTCACCATCTCTCACTTTTTTTAGACGCCTAAAAACATGTTTTTCATATCTTGATTCTATGTTTTTCTTACCGGCTGTTTCAAGCATACAAACAGCTTCCAAATATTCACTTGGAATATTAAATTCATTGGCAGATTTTGAAATTTCATCACCATGATTGATGATAACCATATCAAGTCCACCTTTGTTTTCGCCATTGTATATTTTTTTTTGAATATAAGGGAGAACGATTGTTAAAAAAACAACAGATGCTGCAAGCAATAGAATTAAAACAAGTAAACTTTTCTGTTTTTTCATTGCTTTAAACAATTTTTTTCTAGCCGTTCATGCTAACTAAAAACTCCTTGTTATCTTTAGTTCCTATCATATATTTCAACATCATTTTCATGGCTTCTTCACTGTTCATATCTGCCAAATGGTTGCGCAGTACCCAAAGTTTTTGAAGGGTAGATTTATCCAGTAACATGTCTTCTCTTCTTGTGCTAGAGCTAATGATGTCAATAGCTGGGTATATTCTTTTGTTGCTTAATTTTCTATCCAACTGCAACTCCATGTTGCCTGTTCCTTTAAACTCTTCAAAAATTACTTCGTCCATTTTACTACCTGTTTCTGTTAATGCAGTGGCAATGATGGTTAACGAACCTCCGTTTTCTATATTTCTTGCAGCACCAAAAAAGCGTTTTGGTTTTTGCAAGGCATTGGCATCTACACCGCCCGAAAGTATTTTGCCTGATGCTGGCTGAACTGTATTGTAAGCTCTTGCTAATCTGGTGATTGAATCTAATAAAATAACCACATCGTGTCCACTCTCTGTCAATCTTTTTGCTTTTTCTAAAACAATATTTGCCAGTTTTACATGTTTTTCTGCTGGTTCGTCAAAAGTGCTAGCCACAACTTCTGCTTTCACGCTGCGTGCCATGTCTGTAACTTCCTCTGGCCTTTCGTCTATCAACAAAATTATCATATAAACTTCTGGATGATTACTCGCTATTGCATTGGCCAAACTTTTCAACAGCTGAGTTTTTCCTGTTTTTGGCTGAGCCACAATCAATCCCCTTTGCCCTTTTCCAATAGGCGAAACAAGGTCTATAATCCTATTGCTGTAATTGTCGTTTTTATCAACTAAATTTAATTTTTCTTCTGGAAACAAGGGTGTTAGATGCTCGAAACTAACTCTGTCTCTAATTTCTTCAAGTGTTTTTCCATTCACTTTTTCTACCTTTACCAAAGCAAAATATTTTTCGCCTTCTTTTGGTGGTCTGATAGTGCCCGAAATAGTGTCGCCTGTTTTTAATCCATGCGAGCGCACCTGATTATTGGCCACATAAACATCATCTGGAGAAGGCATGTAGTTGTAGTCTGAAGAGCGTAAAAAACCAAAGCCATCGGGAGTAACCTCAAGAACGCCTTGCGTAGAAATAATGCCTTCAAGTTCAACCAATTGTTGAATTCGTTCTCTCTTTGCTTGCTCTTTTTCTTGCCTTTCTTTCTCTTGTTTTTCTCTAGCTGCGTTTTGCTCTTCTATTTGTTTCTGTCTCTCTTCTTTTTGTTTTATTTCATTTTCGCTAAGTTTGTTCTCCGAATTAGGATTTTTGTTTTCTAAAGCTAGGTTTTTATTATCCAAGTTTTGGTTCTTATTTTCCGCATTAGTATTTCTATTTTCCTTATTAGGATTTCTGTTTTCTAATGCTGGGTTTTTATTCTCCGCATTAGTATTTCTATTTTCCTGATTAGGATTTCTGTTTTCTAATGCTGGTTTTCTATTCTCTGAATTTGGATTTCTATTCTCCGAATTTGGGTTTCTTCTATCCGAATTTGGGTTTTTATGTTGATGCTTTTCTCTTGGTTCTGGCTTTTTGTTTAAAGCTTGTGGTGATGGCGTTAAATCATTTTTTGTATTTAACTCAGTTTCGATGATTGTTTCTATTTTATTAGAGTTTAAATCCGTTTTTTCGGGTGCTATTTCCTCTTTTGTTTCATTTGGCTTAGGCTTGCGCTTTCTTTTGCCCACTTCTTTTTCATCTTTAACTTCGACTGCTGGTAAAATCTCTTTATCAGGCTCTGCCACAACTTTGCTTGTTGGCTCTATTAAATTTTTCCCCTTTTTATTTTCCTCTTTATCGACAATCACCTTTTTGTCTCTTTTTTTCTCAACTTCTTTCTTTGTAGTTGGTGTTTTTTTCTCCGACATTTTTAAAATTGCGCTTATTAATGCGTCTTTCTCTAATGTTTCTGGGTTTTCTATGCCGATAGCGTTGGCAATTAATTGAATGTCCTGTAAAGGTTTTTCTAAAAGGTCTTTTTTCTCCATTTAAATGTGAGTATGTGAATAATAAAGGGTATGTGTATTTATTTCAAAAGAATTTTGAAATAGGTTAAATTTTAATGCAACATTACAAATATTTTAAAACAAATCCAAAAAAATTAATTTTTGCTGTTTTCGCTTTGCTCAATTGCATTCTTTCTTTGTTTTTTTGTAAAAGGAATAGGTATGTATTTAGCCGGAAATTTATTAAAATCTTTTAACAAAACATCTAAATCAAAGGCTGTTTTATTTAGGTTTTGATAAAGTTCTTTATCATTGATTAAAAGTCCTAAAGTGCCTTTGCCATCGTTTATTTTAGTAACTATTTCATTAAATTCTACCAACGATTTGTTAGCATTTTCAACAGCTTCTTTTAGGTTTGCTGCCGCCAAATTATCGGTAGTTGCTTTTAGATTATTGATAATTAGCGTAATTGCCTTATTATTTTTTGCCAAGTTAGAAGAAATGCTTTCTACATTACTTAATATCTTGTCTATTTTTGGCAAATTATTTTTAATCAATTCTGCAGCGTTGTCGCTTGTTTTTGTAAATGATTTTAAAGAATTGTTTAGGTGCGCAATTGTTTGGTTTAGCTCGCCATGCGACAAAAGGCTGTCTAAAGAGGCAACAATACTATTGATTTTGTCGCTTAAAGGTTTAACCGCATCGCCAACGGATTCCATTAATGAAGTGTCGGCTATGGAACCCAAAACACCATTATTTTTTACCATAATGCTAGAGTTTCCAAGCATTAAATTTAAGGATTTTCCATTTAAAAGGGTTCCAATCACTTTCAGTTTTGAATCTTCGGGAATTGAAATGTCTTCGTTTATTACAAATAAAACATTGAATTTGCCCAATGTTTCGGTCATTTCTACAGTGTTTACATTGCCAATTTTAAAGCCTTTATATAATATAGGTGTGGATGTGTTTATTTCTGTAACATCGGTTAATATTGCATTTAGTTTGAACTTACTTGAAAAAAAACTGGCTCTTCCTGACATGAAATTATATCCAAGTATTAGGAAAGTGATGGCTATTGCTGCCAGGACGCCCACTTTGCTTTCATTAGAAATTTTAAAATTCATTGGTTTTATTAACTGCAAATATAAGCGCATATTTGGCATTTTAAAATTCGGATTTATATGATTTTATTTTTTTGCTTTTTTGAAGGGAGAATTGGTTAATAAAGTAATGGTTATTAGTGAAATGGTTGCTGACTAAAGTATTTTTTTTTGAGTCTAGATGCAATTAAACCAATCTCATACCATTATAGTTAAGACTTTATTTCCTTTTACACTGAATTAAATATAATAGACCCTTAAATATGGATATGTGCAAATTTTGATGTTTATATAAAGAATAATATTTTGTGTTTTAGGAAAGTTTTGTAAATTTGCCTTTTAGCGTAAATTATAAAATATAGTTAGAAACAAACAAATTATGAAAACAAACTTTAGAACAAGATTTTGGAAATTGATTAGATGGTTCGTATATCTTTTTATCCTGCTTTTCGCTTTTAGAATTATTTATGGTTATTTTGAAATAGACAATAGTAACAGTAACGATTACAGCGACAACTTTTTTAGCGGTATTGATAATTTACGAAAAAACTATGCTTCTGAAAAAATTGCATTAAAAGGTGATGTTCAGGTTTCATCAAACATAGCATCAAATCAAAAGTTTGAGAAAACGGCCTCAATTAAAACAAAAACTTCTGAGTATGAAAAGGACGAAATGGCGCTTAAAGCGAAAATAAAAACTTATAATTCAGTTATTCAATATGAACAGGAACTTGGTCAAAAAGGGAATAGGCAAATTCATTTATTAATAGGCGTCAATCCTATGCTTTTCGATAGTTTATATTTTGACTTTCAAAAAATTGGTATTATTAAAGCGACTGTAATTACTAAAGTTGACAAAACTAATGAATACAGACAACTTAACGCAAAGAAAACCTCAATCGAAAAGATTCTTCAAAACCTAAACGACTTAAAATCAAAAGGCGGTCAGATATCAGATTTTGTAGCGCTGAACGATAAAATATTAGAGATAGAAGAGAAAGCACAAGAACTTGTTGTGGAACTTGGAAACTTTGATACAGAGAATGAATTTTGCACCATAAAACTCTCCTTATATGAAGGCGCTACAGAGAAAAACATTAGTTTCATTTATAGAATTAAGGTTGCCTTGGAATGGTCCATTAAATATTTCGCAATTATTGCAGCGACAGCACTTACACTTTCTTTGACAATTTTTCTTCTGCTTTTAATTGTAGATAAACTAAAAATAATTAACGCTATTAGTAACAAATTAAATCAGTGAACATATTATGGCTAAATTAACCTGACAGAACTTAAGTTTTGTTGTAATTTGGGTTTTTTAGCCATTGTTGCTCATATTGGCAACAATTATTTTAAGAATACTTGTCGATATATTTCAGCTTGTAGTTTTGATAAATACTAAAATTACCAACGAGAAAGAAGACTTTAAAATATCTTTTCAGGATTCAAGATGCCATTAGGGTCAAAGGCTTTTTTTATGTCTCTCATTATTTCAAAATGGGCGGACAGAAAAACGACATCTAAATATGGTTTTTGCACCAAGCCAATGCCATGTTCTCCGCTAATTGTGCCGCCATATTTTTTACATATTTCGAATATCTGTCTTATGATTTTTGGCAATTCGTTGTGCCAAAATATATCGCTTAAATCGTTTTTTAATATATTGATGTGCAAATTTCCATCGCCCGCATGGCCATAACAAATGGTTTCTAACCCATGAATAGCGCACAAGGCAAGGGTTTCTTCATATAAATTGGGCAAAAACGAACGGGTTACAACCGTGTCTTCTTCCTTATATATGGATTGCATTTTTGCCACTTCGCCAATGGAACGCCTAATGTTCCAAAGCTTTTCGATGGTGGCGCTGTCTTCTGCCATCAACACTTCTAGGGCGTTATTTTGTTCCAAAACCTGGTATATTTTCTCGCATTGAGGCATCAAATCTTGTTCGTTAAAAGCATCCACTTCAATTAAAAGAAAAGCATTTGCTGTTTTTAAATCAAAATCTATGGATTTGTATTTGCACGATAAAGCAACGCCTTTTTTATCCATAAATTCCATGGCGGAAGGCTGCACCCCATTCTGAAAAATGAGTGGTACTGTGGCACAAGCCGATTTAGCATCATGGAAATAAGCAAGCATTAAAGCCCTGAAAGGAGGGTAGGGAAGTAGTTTTAGGGTTATTTTTGTAACAATGCCCAATGTGCCTTCGCTGCCCACTACTAATTGGGTTAAGTTGTAGCCTGTGGAGTTTTTTAGCACATTTGCGCCTGTTTCTATAATTTCGCCATTGGCCAACACTATTTCTAGGTTCAAAACATAGTCTCTTGTTGTGCCATATTTGACACATCGAGGCCCCCCGCTGCTGTGTGCAACATTGCCGCCAAGCGTGCAAGAGCCTTTGCTAGCTGGGTCGGGCGGATAAAAAAGACCCAACTTTTGCACCTCCATTTGAAGCACCTCATTGATAACCCCTGGCTCAACAATGGCTTGATAATTTTCGGTGTCTATTTTCAATATTTTATTCAATTTCACTAAAGACAAAACTATCCCGCCTTTCACTGGCAAACACCCACCGCTCAACCCTGTGCCTGCGCCCCTGCTTGTAATTGGAATTAAGTTTTGGTTACATATTTTGCATATTTCCGAAATTTCTAGTGCGTTTTTAGGTATCAAAACGAGTTCGGGCAAATATTCTAAATCTTCTGTTTGGTCTTTGCCAAAAGGTTTTTTCTCTATGGTTTCGGTCAAAACATTTTCAGCGCCACAAATGCTAATAAACGATTCGATAATGTCTTTGGAAATTGTATTATATTTCATTTTCAGGCAACGAATATACAGAAATGTAATCAATTATAGATTCATTCTGTTTAAAATCTTTCGGCAAATATTGAGTGTATCGGTGGTCGAAAGAATTGTTTATAATAATTACCATTTCATCGTTTATCCATTTGCGCAATCTTTTGTTTACCCTAGTTTTAGAAACCAAATGCCCATCGGTGTAAAAGCTAATAAAATATGGTGTCCAAAGGCAACCGTAGGTATGAAAAACAGAGTCGGAATTATTAGGTAAATTGATTTTCTGACTCAAAAATCCTCTTGATTTTGTGTCCGTTTTGCCCCAATGCACAGTTACATATTGGTTGTGTATGGTTTGTCCAGTTTTTCTACCATACATTTCAAAAATATCAATTTCGGGAGGCCATCTGTTGGCGCCAGTCAGCCAAAAAGCAGGCCATGTGGCAGGTCCTTTTGGGTTAATGGATTTAATCTCGAAATAGCCATATTTTTGCTGAAACGAAATGTCTGTGTTTACAAGCCCAACACCATACGGAATGGAAACCTCGATATCTTGCTCAATGAATGTTCTAGGTTGATTAACCCCCAATAAAAAAAGTTTACCATCTTTAACCTTAACCAAGTCTTTAGAATAATATTGATGCTTATAGCCAGGGTGAAATTCTCCCCAAGGCTGCCCAAGTCGCCACTTTTTGGTGTCTAGGCTATCAAAATTATCATGGAAAGTTAATTGCCATTCTTTTTTTATAATGTCAATACTACGGCTTTTTTTAGCCGATTTGTTAAAAGCATATTTTAGCTTTAATAAACCATGCCTAAGGTTCAATTCTCTTTTAA